>VBON01000308.1:0-1136 GCA_005877525.1 Nitrospirota bacterium | reverse complement strand
CGATATGTCTGAATACCAGGAGAAGTTCAGCAGCTCACGGTTGTTCGGCGCTCCCCCTGGCTATGTGGGCTACGAGGAGGGGGGACAACTAACAGAGAAAGTGCGGCGGCGGCCCTATTCGGTGGTGCTGTTCGACGAGATCGAAAAGGCCCACCCTGACCTCTTCAATGTGCTCTTGCAAGTTTTGGATGACGGGGTCCTCACGGACAGCTTGGGCCGAAAGGTGGACTTTAAGAACACCGTGATTATCATGACATCGAACATCGGCACGAAGCATCTGCAAAAAGGTACATCACTCGGATTCCATCAGGACGGCCTCGGCGAAGCCGGACAGCGGTTGAAGGATGAGGTCATGGGCGAGCTCAAGCACGCCTTCAGCCCGGAGTTCCTCAACCGTATTGATGAAGTGGTGGTGTTCCACGCCCTCGACAAGAATCACTTGATCCTGATCGTCGACCACTTGCTGGACGAGCTGAATCAGCGGTTGGTCGAGCGTGGGGTGGAACTGGACGTGTCCGAAGAAGTCAAAGATTGGCTCCTCAAGGAAGGCTACCAGCCGAACTATGGCGCCCGTCCGATGCGCCGGACGATTCAGAAGCATATCGGCGATCCCCTGTCGGAGGAGCTCATCAAGGGCCGCTTCCGCGAGTGCCATAAGGTGAAGGTTCTGTTGAAAGACGGAGTGCCGGCGTTTGTTGAAGAAGAAGCTATGGCCGGCGTATAAGGTTCGATACCGCCACATGCGGGGGAGTTTCTTATTGAGAGACTCCTCCGTTTTTTTATCCGTGATCTACCTGCCTACGGTGCGATCTTTTCCCCATCTCTCTGCACGGCTGTGATCCTCGGCATCGAGACATCCTGTGATGAAACGGCCGCGGCGGTCGTTTCCGCTGACGCGACGATCTGGGCCGATGTGGTCTGGTCACAGCAGGAGGTTCATGGCCGTTTCGGCGGGGTCGTGCCTGAGCTTGCCGGGCGTCGCCACCTCGAGACGATCGATCTCGTCGTGCGAGAAACGCTCAGCCGGGCTGAGATCGGCGCCCAGGATCTCTCTGCGGTAGCGGTGACGAGCGGCCCGGGACTCATTGGAGCGCTGCTCGTCGGCGTGGCGTATGGAAAGGCCTTAGCCTATGCCC
>VBON01000298.1:1606-4580 GCA_005877525.1 Nitrospirota bacterium | reverse complement strand
CTCGGCACCTCTATTGAAGCTATCCGACAGACCGAGGACCGCGATTTGTTTGTCAAAAAGCTGACCGAGATCGGTGTGAAGGTTCCGAAGAGTTCTGCCGTCACGTCGGTTGCGGGGGCGGTTAGCATAGCCGGGGAGATCGGCTATCCGGTCATGTTGCGGGTTGCCTATGCCCTCGGCGGACTCGGTTCGGGGTCATGTTGGAACGCCGAAGAGGTGCGTGAACGAGCGACCCAAGCTTTTGCCCATAGTCCGCAGGTCCTCATCGAAGAATTCCTGAAAGGGTGGAAGGAAGTCGAATACGAAGTCGTCCGTGACCGTTTCGATAACTGCGTCACGGTATGCAATATGGAGAATTTCGATCCGATGGGGATCCATACTGGTGAAAGCATCGTGGTGGCTCCCAGTCAGACATTGACGAATTCGGAATATCACAAGCTTCGCGAAGTGGCAATCCGAGTGATACGCCACCTTGGAATTGTGGGGGAATGCAACGTCCAGTTTGCCCTGGATCCTCGTTCGGAAGATTACCGGGTTATTGAGGTCAATGCCCGCCTTTCGCGTAGCTCGGCCTTGGCCTCCAAAGCCACCGGCTATCCCCTGGCACTCATCGCCGCAAAGTTGGGATTGGGTCACAGCCTCATTGATCTCAAAAATCCTATCAATGGTATGACCACCGCATGCTTCGAGCCCTCTCTGGACTATGTAGTCATAAAGATCCCTCGGTGGGATCTGCGGAAATTCCGCATGGTGTCTCAGCGAATCGGCTCGAGCATGAAATCAGTTGGGGAAGTCATGGCGATCGGTAGAAAGTTTGAAGAAGCCTTGCAGAAAGGCCTTCGTATGCTTGAGATCGGTGTGTGTGGCTTGGTCGGCAATGATAACCTCCGCAGCTGTGACCTTGAAAAGGAACTGTCTGAGCCTACCCCTGAACGTGTTTTTGCGATACCCGAGGCAATGAAAAGCGGATTCTCAATAGACCGTATCCACGACCTGTCTCACATCGACAAATGGTTCCTCCATAAAATTCAACACATCGTCGAAGTTGAAGACAGGTTGCGTGGAAGCGCGCGCCAAGGCTGCTCCCCTGAGCTACTCGCGGAGGCCAAGCAGACAGGGTTCGCCGATCGACAGATCGCGGGCATTGTGGGCCTTGAAGAGTCTCACATTCGAAGACAACGGAAACAATTGAATATTGTCCCACGCGTGAAACAGATCGATACCCTGGCGGCAGAATACCCCGCGCAAACCAATTACCTCTATCTCACCTACAACGGTCAGGATGACGACATCGCCTGGGAGCGCACGAATTCAGTCATTGTCTTAGGCTCGGGAGCTTACCGTATCGGCAGTTCTGTGGAGTTTGATTGGTGTTGCGTGAACACCGTTCAGACCTTAAGGGGCTTAGGCTACCGCACGATCATGATCAATTATAATCCTGAAACGGTGAGCACCGATTATAACGAGTGCGACAAACTCTACTTCGACGAGATCAGCCTGGAAACGGTATTGGACATCTATGAGATGGAGAAACCTCTTGGCATTATCATCTCCATGGGGGGCCAGATTCCGAACAACCTCGCCCTCAAGATTCATGACGCTGGAATGACGGTCCTTGGGACTTCGCCGATGAGCATCGATGCCGCCGAGGACCGACATAAATTTTCACAACTACTGGATCGACTTGGGATCGAGCAACCGGAGTGGAATGAGCTCGTGACGATCGAGGATGCGAAGACATTTGCAAACAGAGTCCGCTATCCGGTCCTGGTGCGACCGTCTTACGTGTTGAGCGGGGCCGCAATGGGGGTCGCATCGACCGACTCCGAATTGATCAAGTTTTTGGAGAGGGCTAGCGAAGTCTCGCGAAGATATCCCATCATGATCAGCAAGTTTGTGGAGAACGCCAAGGAGTTGGAAATCGACGCTGTGGCTTGTAACGGCGAGGTGGTTGTGTGGGCATGCTCTGAGCACGTCGAGAATGCCGGAGTACATTCGGGAGACGCCACTCTAGTGCTGCCTCCGCAACGAACGTATCTTGAAACGATACGTCGCACACGCAAAGTCACCGGGAAGATCGCCAAAGCCCTGAATATTCATGGGCCGTTCAATATCCAGTTCATTGCGAAGGAAAACGCAGTCAAAGTGATTGAATGCAACTTGCGCGCGTCCCGGAGCTTCCCTTTCGTCTCGAAGATCCTAAAAATGAATTTTATCGATCTAGCTACCAAAGTCATCATGGGACATCCTGTTCCCAAGATTCATGGGTCGGTTTTCGATGTTGAGTATGTCGGAGTCAAGGCGCCGCAGTTCTCCTTTACGCGACTCGATGGGGCGGATCCTACTCTTGGAGTAGAAATGGCGTCTACGGGTGAGGTGGCCTGCCTGGGTGACGACTTCGAAGAAGCGTTTCTCAAGTCCGTATTATCGGTGGGATATCATCTGCCCGTACGAAGCATGTTGCTTTNNNAGGCCAAGGCCGCCTTTCTTGAAAGTGCCCGAATTCTCCAAGGGCTGAAAGTCAAGCTCTATGCGACCAAGGGAACTTCTGATTTTTTGCGCGCAAACAACATCGAGACAACGCTCCTTCATTGGCCGCTGGAACAAGAAACACCCAACATTCTCGAATACCTGACCCAGGGAAAATTTGATCTGGTTGTGAATATTCCCAAGAATTATCAAGAGGAAGAGCTGACCAACGATTACATGATCCGACGGCACGCGGTCAACTTTGGCATCCCCTTGATCACCAACATTCAATTCGCGCAGCGCCTTGTGGAAGCCCTTTCCAGAAAGGGTTTAGATGATCTCGAGATTAAGAGCTGGAGAGAATACAACCCCCAGCATCGGCTTTCAAGTATTGGTGGTGCGCTGACCGCCGGATCATGACGTTCGGGACGTTGAGGAGGAAGAATCGAACATGAAGCGTGAAATTAAACAGTATCGCAGCTTCGGGCTTGTGGTGGGAGGGATC
>VBON01000298.1:0-1506 GCA_005877525.1 Nitrospirota bacterium | reverse complement strand
GGGTACCTAGGACCTATTTATAAGGCATGGATGGCGATTGGCCATGTTTTGGGGTGGATTAACACACGAATCATTTTGGGTGTCATCTACTACGCGCTCTTCACCCCTCTAGGACTCGCGATGCGTGTGTGGAGGAAGGATTCGATGCGGCGGCAATATGATGAAACAACCAATACCTATCGAGTCCTACGGCGGCCAAGGCCGGCTGCGCACATGCTACGACAATTTTGACATCAAGGAGGTAGGCAAGTGACCGAGTTAATGACTGAATTATGGGCATTCATGAAAGAGCGTAAGAAATATTGGATGTTCCCTATTATCATCGTGCTTATGCTCTTTGGCAGCCTTCTGGTGTTCGCACAGGGTTCTGCTGTGGCACCCTTTATCTACACGCTGTTTTAGGCTTTCAGCTTCGCATCAACGCTGACTCACGGCAAGCAAGCTGCCCTAGAGAAGCGCTGAGTGCTCGGTATCCTCCAGGCTGAAGGAAAGACAATCCGCGCGTTTTAGTACCATATAGGATAGGAGTTATGAAGATGAAAACGCTTCGTTGGCTACCCAGTCTCTTGTTACTTCTGGTCTGCGCCCTTGATGCAGGGGCGGCGGAACTGGCCGTCCCACGGGACGGGTACCGGATCGGCGCGAATGACGTCATTCGGATCCAAGTCTTTGGGGAGGATGATTTGACGGTGGAAAGCAGGGTCAGCGGAGAGGGCAAGATTAATTATCCCCTCCTCGGGGTGTTGCAGGTGGAGGGCCGGACGATAGAGGAGCTGCAGCAAGAGCTGACGGTGCGGTTAGCCAATGGCTATGTGCGGCTTCCGAAGGTCAGCGTCTTGATTGTGCGGCATCGGAACTTCTACGTTAGCGGGGAAGTGAAGACGCCCGGCGGCTATCCCTACGAGGAGGGGTTGACCGTCCAGAAAGCCCTCTCCATAGCCGGGGGCTTCACGGAGAAGGCGGAGAAGCAGGGGCTTAAAGTGACGCGGCTGACGGAGGGGCGGGTCGAGACACTGACCATGGGACCGGATGACGTTATCCAGCCCAATGACATCCTGGTGGTGGCGACGCAGAACCACAAGTTCTATGTGAGTGGGGAGGTGAAAAATCCCGGGGCCTATGCCTATGGAGAGGGACTGAGCGTCCAGAAGGCCATCGCGATGGCGGGAGGCCTCACAGAGAAGGCGGAGAAGGGGATTTTGAAGGTGACGCGGGTAATCAATGGGCGGGAAGAGTTGCTCTCCGTCAAGCTGGAGACGCCAGTCCTGCCTGATGATGTGATTCTGGTCGCCGAAGCCCAGAGGCTGTACGTAACCGGGGAGGTCCGAACCCCGGGGCGCTATTTCTATGAACCAGGAATGACCGTGCAACGGGCGCTCTCACTCGCTGGGGGTTTCACGGAGAAGTCCGACAAGACAGGTATTAAAGTGAGGCGGCCCAACGGCAATGGGATGGACACCCTCCTACTGGAGGCGGACGCCCTGATCATGCCGGATGATTTGATTG
>VBON01000302.1 GCA_005877525.1 Nitrospirota bacterium | reverse complement strand
GAGCTGCGGATCTTGTTGATGTCCCCGCAGGGACGGCGGTTTACCCAGGCGATGGCGCAGGAATTGGCCGACGAACAACGGCGAGTGATCTTCTTGTGCGGTCATTACGAAGGGATCGACGAGCGCGTTCGACTGGGACTGGCTCCTGAGGAAGTATCCGTCGGAGACTTTGTGCTGACCGGCGGGGAACTTCCGGCGCTTGTGATTCTCGACGCCGCGGCGCGACTGATCCCGGGCGTGCTCGGAGACGCGCAGTCCGCCCAAGCCGACTCGTTCGCCGGTTCATTACTGGACTATTCCCACTACACCCGGCCGTCCGAGTTTCGGGGTCTGGAGGTGCCGGAGGTTCTCTTATCCGGCAATCATCGGGCCATCGAGGCGTGGCGGCGCGCGGAAGCGTTGCGCAACACGTTGATGAAACGTCCCGATTTGTTGGAGCGCGCCTCCTTGACGGCTGAGGATCGGCAGACTTTGAATGAGCTCTCCGGCCAGGCCTCGCCTGACGGACGGGGAGAGCGAAGAGAGGAGATGCAGTCATGAATCGGCTCGAGCGAGTCCAAGCCACCTTTGTGAAAAAGAATGTTCCGCAGTTCGAGATCGGAGACACGGTCCGCGTCCATGTCAAGGTCATGGAAGGCGAGAAGGAACGGATTCAGGTGTTCGAGGGAGCAGTCATTGGCAGGAAGGGCGGCCGCAACGCTGAAACCTTCACCGTGCGAAAGTCGTCGTTCGGCGTATGGGTCGAGCGTATTTTCCCGGTCCATTCACCCGTGGTCGAGCGAGTGGATGTCGTGCGCCAAGGCCGCGTTCGCCGGGCGAAGCTATATTACCTGCGAACGAAGAAGGGCAAGATGGCGCGGGTCGCCGAGCGCGAATATCTCGCGGAAGGCAAAATCAAACAGGATTCCGCGCCCGCCGCCTCGGCAGCGGACGAAGTGCCGGCCGGCGCGTAGTTTCACCTCGTGCCATTGACGCCGGACGAGGTCTTCGAGTGCGAGGCGTGGACCCGGGGGTTCCGGCGCATCGCCGGTCTGGATGAGGTGGGATGCGGACCGCTGGCAGGCCCGGTCGTCGCGGCCGCCGTGATCCTTCCGCGTCGCTGCCGCGCGCTGGTGGGGCTTCGTGACTCGAAGCGGCTGAACGAAGGGCAACGCGAGCGATTTTATGAATTGATCCGTGACGTGGCGTTCGGCTTTGGAGTAGGGATCGTGGACGCCAAGATTATCGATGCGGTCAATATCCGGCAAGCCGCTCGCAGAGCGATGGAACAAGCCCTCCTCCAAATTTGTCCTCCCCCCGATTTTCTCATCCTCGATGCCATTCGGCTCCCCAATGTCGCCATCGAGCAGCGGATGGTGATTAAAGGTGACGGCTTGTGCGTGTCTATTGCTGCGGCCTCGATCCTCGCGAAGGTCACGCGCGATCGGCTGATGGTCGAAGCCCATCGGAGATTTCCACAGTATGGCTTTCTGGGACACAAAGGATACGGGACGGCGGAGCATCTGCGGAGCCTTCGACGCTACGGGCCCTGCAGCTTGCATCGCCGAAGCTTTCTTCCGATCCGGAAAGTCCTGGAGCGGTGATCACCAAACTTCAGCGCGGGAGTGCCGCAGAAAGCGCGGCCGCGAAGTTTTTGGAGCGCCGGGGATACCGGATCGTCGCTTACAATCACCGCACCGGAGGACCGGGGGACATTGGTGTTTATCGAGGTCAAAGCCAGAGCGACCGATCGCTTCGGCGGCCCGGGTGAGGCCATCACGCCGGCCAAACAGGCACGTATCGCGCGGCTCGCCCAACAATTTTTGACGGCGCGGCGTCTGGGAGACCGTCCCTGTCGCTTTGACGCCGTCCTGATTTCAGGGGAGGATCCGAGAAGCCAGCGGATTGAACTCGTGACCGCCGCCTTCGAGATTGCCCCCCCCGCCGGCCATCGCGCGGCGCCATGATCGAGGTCTATCATGTGTCGAAAAGCTTTCAAGGTCGGCAGGCGCTGCAGGATATTAATCTCAAGATTGACAAAGGAGAATTTGTGTATCTTACCGGTGCCAGTGGGGCCGGCAAGACGACTCTGCTACGCTTGATCTTCCGGGCAGAGACCCCCGATGAGGGCCACGTCCTGGTGAACAATCAGAACCTGACGGAGCTGAAGGAGTCGGCGGTGCCTTACCTGCGCCGGTCCATGGGGATTATCTTTCAAGATTTTCGCTTGCTGCCCAGAAAGACGGTCTTCGAGAATGTTGCCATCACCCTGAAAGTCGTCGGTCTCTCGGAAGGATTGCTCAGGGGGTAAGTGTTTGAGGCGCTTCGGCTGGTCGGCCTGGATGGCCTTCAGAAAGCCTTGCCATCAACTCTCTCCGCGGGCGAACAACAGCGAGTCTGCCTGGCGCGGGCCATTGTCAACGATCCCCTGATCCTCTTGGCTGATGAGCCGACGAGCAACTTGGACGCAGCCTTGTCCATAGAAATCCTGGAGTTGTTGAAGGCTGTGAATCTGCGCGGGACGACCGTGATCGTCGCCACCCATAATGCCAACCTTATTGGACGCCAGCGCCGGCGGACGGTGGTGCTACATCAGGGGCGGGTTCTGGAAGCGACGGCTGCGGAAGCATGACCACGGCCCGCTATCTTTTAAGCGAAGCGGTGGATAACATTAAGGCGAACCGCACAACAACTGTTACGGCGGTGGTCACTACTGCCTTTACCATGTTGGGGATGGGTGTGTTCCTCCTGCTCTACATGAATGTTCAAGACGTGCTCGGTTCTTTGCGTGAAGAGATCAAGGTGATCGTGTATTTTCGAGATACTGTCTCTCCGGAGGAGATAGCAGCACTGGAAGTGCAACTTCGTGAGGATCCTGCGGTGTCGAGCATCGAATTCGTGTCCCGCGAGCAGGCCCTGGTTTCCTTTCGCACCCGCTTCCCTTCCGAGGAACGGTTGTTGAACGGGCTGGGAGAGAACCCGTTTCCGGCGTCGTTGGTGTTAAAAATCGGCCCTCGGTTTCGAACCTCGCAAGCGGTCTCTGACCTCGTGAAAAAGCTTCAGGCGCTTCCTGAAGTGGAAGAGGTGCTCTATAATCGGAGTTTGATTGAGAACCTCGCGGCGGGACTACGGTATCTGCGTCTGTTGGGACTTTTGGTCGGTACCGTCCTGGCGGCTTCGATGGTGACTATTCTGGCTAACACCACCCGTCTGACTCTGTATGCGCGGCGGGAAGACATCGAGATCCTCCGATTGATCGGGGCCACCCCAGGGTTCATCAAGACGCCCTTTCTTTTGGAAGGAGCGCTGCTAGGCGGTGTGGGAGCCGCCTGCTCATTGCTTCTGTTGCGCGGAGTGTTCGCATTTGCGGAGACCAAAATGGCGCTGCACGGCAGCTTCTGGGGGCTCGGCGCCGGACTATCGTTTTTACCGGCGCGATTGATGACTGGAATGGTGATCCTGGGGATCATGCTTGGTTTCCTCGGAAGTATTGTGTCGCTGGGGCAGCTTCGTGATGTGCGCCGGTGAAACAACCCATCGCGGGTATGGTACTGCTGGCTGTTCTACTTGTGCTGCCGAAGCCGGCGTGTTCGGCCGACAATCTTTCGGAGAAGATCAAGAAAGACCAGCAGACTCTCGAGAAGCTCAAACGGGAGATCGAGGAAAATAAGCGTCGCTCCGGAGAAGCGCAACGCCAGGAGGCGTCCGTCCTGCAGTCGATCGAGGATGTGGATCATCAGCTGAAGCGCCGTCGGGAGGAAGTCGCCAAAGTGACCGCTAAACTCAAGCAGAAGGATCACGAACTGGACGCGACGAGCAGCGCCCTCTTCCGTTTGCGGAACAGGATTGAAGAGCGCCAGGACTCGATCCGCAGCCGGTTGCGGGTGATGTACAAAGAGGGGCCGGGCGGGGACATGAAGCTGTTATTAGAGTCGCGCGACAGTCAGGATCTGCTGACGCGTTATGCCATGCTGCGCTGGATCGCGCGGCGGGAATACCATATGCTCGAGGGATATCGCGACGACCTCAATCAGATGGAATCGACGAACGTCAAAATACGACAAGTGCGGAGCGAGCTACTGTCGTACAAGCAGGAAACCGCCGAGAAGCTGGCGGACGTTCAGCACGAACGGGCGAAGAAAGATCGGTTCCTGACCCGTGTGCGAAGTGAAAAAGTGCTA
>VBON01000301.1:4072-5826 GCA_005877525.1 Nitrospirota bacterium | reverse complement strand
CTCGGCCGTAACCTTGGCTTCGTTCTGTTCCAGTTCTTTTGCAACTTTGGCAAAACGCGCTTGAAGGTTCTTGTCTTCGGTCTGCTCAGCCAGGGCTTGCGCCCAGTACAACGCAAGGTAAAAATGGCTCCCGCGATTATCAATCTCACCCACCTTGCGGGCTGGTGACTTGTTGCTCTCGAGGAACTTGGCGTTGGCTCGATCGAGGGTATCGGCCAGAATCTTTGCGGAGGGATTGTTGGATGCTTTGCTCAGATGCTCCAAGGATGGGACCAGCGCCAGGAATTCGCCCAGGGAATCCCAGCGTAGATACCCTTCTTCCTGGAACTGCTGCACATGTTTCGGTGCCGAGCCACCGGCTCCGGTTTCAAAGAGGCCGCCGCCGTTCAGCAAGGGGACGATCGAGAGCATTTTCGCGCTGGTCCCGATTTCAAGAATCGGGAAGAGATCGGTGAGGTAGTCTCGCAACACGTTCCCCGTGACGGAAATGGTGTCTTTTCCCTCTTTTATCCGTTCCAGCGAGAAGCGCGTCGCCTCGGCCGGAGACATGATCCGAATGTCGAGGCCCTTCGTATCGTGATTCGGTAGATAGCGATTGATCTTCTTGATCAACTCCGCGTCGTGCGCCCGGTTTTTGTCCAACCAGAAGATTGCAGGTGCTCCCGTGGCTTTTGCGCGATTGACGGCCAGCTTGACCCAATCCTGGATCGGGGCATCCTTGACCTGGCACATCCGCCAGATATCACCTTCTTCCACCTTGTTTTCCAGCAACGCCTTCCCTGACGCAGCGACCACGCGAATCATGCCGTTGCCCGGGGCTTTGAAAGTCTTGTCGTGCGATCCGTATTCCTCCGCGGCCTGTGCCATGAGACCGACATTGGGAACACTTCCCATGGTCTTCGGATCAAAGGCACCGTTCTTCTTACAGAATTCGACGACCTCGTGATAGACCGGGGCGTAACTGGCATCGGGAATGACCGCCTTGGTGTCCTGCAGTTTGCCGTCCGGACCCCACATCTTCCCCGAGTCGCGAATCACCGGTGGCATGGAGGCATCGATGATCACGTCGCTGGGGACGTGCAAATTGGTGATGCCTTTATCGGAGTTGACCATCGCCAGCGCCGGCCGCTTCTTGTACACCGCCTGAATGTCCGCTTCGATGGCTTTACGTTGATCGTCGGGCAAGGTTTTAAGCTTGGCGTAGAGGTCACCCAAGCCGTTATCGGGATCGACGCCCAGCTTTTGGAATGCGGCCGCGTGTTTGTCGAACACGTCCTTGAAGAACACCGACACCGCATGACCGAAGATCTTGGGGTCTGAGATCTTCATCATGGTGGCTTTCAGATGGATTGAAAACAACACTCCCTGCTTCTTGGCGTCTTCGATCTGCGCCTCCAGGAATTCGCGCAAGGCGCGGCGGCTCATGTGTGTGGCATCGATGATTTCGCCGGCCTGAAGAGAGAGTTTGGGTTTGAGCACCGTGGTCTTGCCGTCCTGGTCGACGAACTCGATGCGAGCGTCGGTGGCCTCGGTCAGCGTGACCGACTTCTCGTTGGAATAGAAATCTCCGCCCTTCATATGGGCGACGTGAGTCTTGGAGTCCGCAGCCCAGGGCCCCATTTTGTGCGGGTGTTGTCTGGTGTGTTTCTTAACCGAGAGCGGCGCCCGGCGATCGGAGTTGCCTTCACGCAACACCGGGTTGACGGCACTACCTTTAATCTTGTCGTAGCGCGTCTTGATCTCCTTCTCGGCAT
>VBON01000301.1:0-4029 GCA_005877525.1 Nitrospirota bacterium | reverse complement strand
CTCTGCAATTCCTTGATGGCTCCTTGTATTTGGGGGATCGAGGCGCTGATGTTCGGAAGCTTGATGATATTAGCTTCCGGGGCCTTCGCGAGTTCGCCCAGTTCGGCCAGATCATCCGATTGTTTTTGTTGCGCCGTCAGATGTTCGGGGAAGGCGGCGATAATTCGCCCTGCCAGAGAGATATCCCTCATTTCGACAGACACGCCGGCCGCCTTTGTGAAGGCTTTGACAATCGGGAGAAAGGAATAGGTTGCCAGTGCCGGCGCTTCATCAGTTTTTGTATAAAGAATTCTGGATGCTTTTGCTGTCATGGTTTTTCCTTTTTTATCATCTTGTTAATTCAGCGCGTTCAGCGCCGAACCGGCCTTGAACCAGGCCAGCTGGGGTTCGGTCAGACTGTGATTACCCTGAATCGTGATCTCTTTGCCATCCGGCTTATGAATGACGACCTGGACCGGTTTGCCGGGCGCCAAACCCTGCAAGCCCTTAATGCTGATCCGGTCCTGTTGCTCGATGAGATCATAGTCCTTGGGATTGCCCTGCTTTTTGAGATTCGTTTCGTGAATGCGAGCGAAGCTCTTGGTGAGAATCGCTTTGACTCCCAGATAGCGCGGCGACATCGCGGCGTGTTCGCGACTGCTTCCTTCGCCGTAGTTCTCGTCGCCGACAACCACGGACCCGATCGCCTGGGCCTTGTAGCGCCTGGCGATCTGGGCGATAGTCAACCCACTCTCTCCCGTCAACACGTCGGTGCCCTTTCCAGGCTCGCTCGAGAAGGCGCTCGTGGCGCCTAGGAACATGTTGTCGCTGATCTTGTCCAGATGGCCGCGGTATTTGAGCCACGGTCCTGCCGGCGAGATATGGTCGGTCGTGGTCTTGCCCTTGGTCTTAACGAGGAGAGGCAGCTTCTCAAAATCTTTTCCATCCCATCGCGCGAAAGGCTTCAACAATTGAAGCCGTTCGCTATCCGGTGGAACTTCGACTTGAACCGATTCACCGTTCTCTGCCGGCGGGATAAATCCTTCCGCTCCTTTGGCAAAACCTTGAGCCGGCAACTCTTCGCCTTGTGGTGGTTCAAACTTGATCGGGGTTCCATCCGCCGCCTTCAGCGATCCATGAACCGGATCAAAGGTGAGTTCCCCGGCGAAGGCCAGTGCCGTCACGACCTCGGGGCTGGAGAGAAACGAAAGAGTGTCACTAATGCCGTCGTTGCGGCCGGGGAAGTTCCGGTTGTAAGAGCTGATAATGGAATCCGCCCGGCCTTTGACCGCGTCGGCGCGCTTCCACTGGCCGATGCAGGGTCCGCAGGCGTTGGCGAGCACTGTCCCCCCCATCTCTTCGAAGGTCTGCAGGAAACCGTCCCGCTTCATGGTGTTATAGATCCGCTCGGAACCCGGCGTAACAAGAAACGGCGTCTTGGCCTTCAGCCCCGCCTTTAAACCCTGGCGGGCGATGTGGGCGGCACGGCTGATGTGCGCCGCGCGGCTGATATCTTCATAGGAGGAATTCGTGCAGCTGCCGATCAGCGCCGCCTTGAGCTGCACGGGATAGCCTTTTTCTTTGGCTTCGGCCGCCAGCTTTGAAACCGGCCGGGCGAGATCCGGCGTGTGTGGTCCCACCACATGCGGTTCCAGCTTGGACAGATCGATCTCCACGATCTGATCAAAATATTTCTCCGGCGTTTTCAACACATCGGGATCTGCCGTCAGCAACTCCCGGTTGGACTCCGCCAGTTTGGAAATGTCGGCCCTATCTGTAATGTTCAAATAAGCGACCATTTTTTGATCGAACGGAAAGATCGAGGTGGTCGCGCCCAGTTCCGCGCCCATGTTGGTGATGGTGCCTTTGCCAGTTGCGCTGATCGTCTCGGCACCGGCACCGAAGTATTCGACGATCTTGTTGGTGCCGCCTTTCACAGTGAGCAAGCCGCAGATGTAGAGAATCCAGCCCTGCAGCTTGCCGGTCAGCTTAACCCCGATTAACTTGGGATGGAGCACTTCCCAGGGAAGCCCCGCCATGACCTCGCCTGCATCGGCGCCCCCGACCCCGATGGCCAGCATCCCCAGACCGCCGCCATTGGGCGTGTGAGAATCAGTGCCGATGATCAGGCCGCCGGGGAAGGCGTAATTCTCCAGCACGACCTGATGGATGATGCCGGCGCCGGGTTTCCAGAAGCCGATCCCGTACTTCTTCGCGGAGGAGGCCAGGAAGTTATACACCTCTTTATTTTCGTCGATCGCTCGGGCGAGGTCCTTCTGCGAGCCGCTCTCCGCGCGGATGAGATGATCGCAGTGGATGGTGCTCGGCACGGCGACCTTCTTTTTGCCAGCCTGCATGAATTGCAACATCGCCATTTGCGCGGTCGCATCCTGCATCGCGACCCGGTCCGGTCGAAGCGCCAGCATGGCTTTGCCCCGCTCCCACCCCTGTGTCTCGAAGCTATCGGCATGAGCGACCAGAATTTTCTCGGTCAGGGTCAGGCTACGGCCGAACTGCTTGCGCGCCTTCTCCAGAATGGCGGGCATTCTCGCATAGAGTTTTTGAACCAGTTCCAGTGACATAGTCCGTTCCTTATTCTCCGTGTTATTTGAGCGGAGGGACTTCCCTCCGCTTTGTCGATGCGTAGTTGACCAGATAATCAAAGAGGCGGACGAGACGGCTTTCCTGGCGTTTCTGATCCACCCAGTGGCCGATCAACCCGATTGTGCGCGAGAGGATGAAGAAGCCGTTCAGGCTGTCGACCGGGAACCCGATATCCACCAGCACCGCGGCCATCGTCCCATCCACGTTCAGGATCAAATTTTCCTTCTTGGCCGACGTGACCTTCTCGACTGCTAACGCAAAGTCAAGATGCGGCGTCGGGGTACCGAGTCCCTTCACATAGGAAACGAGTTCTTTCACGCGCTTATCCGGATTGCGCAGGCTCTTGACGCGATGGCCGATGCCCGGCACCGGACCTACATTTTTTTTCATATAACCCAGGAAGTCGTCCACCGACATCTTATTGTCCACGGCATGCTTGAACCAGCGCCCCGCGTCCGTGACCGCTCCGCCGAAGCGCGGGCCGATCATTATCAGCCCTGCCGCCACCGCCTGCGACATTCCGATCCCGGCACACGCCGCAATAATCGTCCCCAACGCTCCACTGACGCACGGCCCATGATCGGCCGACAGCATCATGATCCGCTTAATGATCTCCGCTTCTTGTTTGGAGATGAGTCTTTTGTCCCATAGCAGTCCGATCACATGAGGAATTTCGTAGCCTTTGTTGATGAGCTCCGAGGCGGGATACCCATCGTAGAGTGGCTCGTCCCCGCGATCGTCGCTGATCGTCGTCTTAATGAGGGGCGCGACCACCACCTCGCCCGATTTCATTCCTTCTTCCACGGTCTTGGGGAGCTTCGGAAGGTCTTCGGGCTGTAACTCAGGAATCGGCCGAACATCACCGCTCTTCAGAAGATCTTCATGAACGGACTTGATCGCTGGCCCCAGCGCCCCGAATGTTTCCGGAACGATCGCGCCGGCCTTCTTGAAGGCGTCGGCTTTGGAGCGAGCCGATCCCTCGCCCTTCAGGCCTTCTTTGGCGCCGGCATGGCCGAATTTCATCCCCTTCGGCAGGCTCTCCTGACAGAAACCCGATACCACCGCCAGCAGCTTGATCCGCCGGCGCTTGGCGCCAAACCACTCGGCCGCCCGCTCCTCGAGATCGCCGCCCATTTCTCCCACGATCACCACGGCCTTGGTCTGCAGGTCTTGCTCGAACTTTTCCAGATAAGTCACATAATCAGTGCCGGGATAGGCGTCTCCGCCGATGCCGAACGCGGTTGTAATACCATCCGCGAATTGCGAGCAAATCCAGACAATTTCGTTGGAGAGGCCGCCTGATTTGGTGATGACGCCAAAGGAGCCATCACGATAGAGCTTGCAGGCGACGAGGTTATCGAACGCGCCGCCGATTACCCCTAGGCGACAGGATCCCGCTGAAATGATGCCGATGGAAGACGGGCCGTTAAAGGTCTTGCCGAGCTT
>VBON01000300.1 GCA_005877525.1 Nitrospirota bacterium | reverse complement strand
GGTCTTGAACAATTTGCGCCCCGTAATGCCGAACACGCGGATGCCCTTAAAGATAATCTCATTCATGTCGAAGGACAGTGGCCCTTCGGCAATCCCAAAGAGCGAGACCCGCCCGCCGTTCTTCACCCAACGAAATGCGCTCTGGATGGCCGCCGGATTTCCCGACATTTCCAAGACGACGTCCACACCTTGTCCATCCGTTAAGCGCTCGATCGTCTCGGCTTCGCCGGCGCCGGCCTTCACCGCGGCGTCGACTCCGACTCGTTTGGCCAACGCCAGCCGATAATCACTGCCATCCGTCGCAATGATCAGACCGGCCCCGGCCGTGCGCGCCACGGCCGCCGCAAACAGTCCCGTCGGACCGCATCCCGTAATCAGCACTGACTGCCCGGTGATCTCTTCCACGAGCGCGGCATGGACGGCGTTGCCCAAAGGCTCCTGCAAGCAAGCAAGTTCCGGGGGAATCTCGGGGGATGTTTTCCAGAGGACGCGCTCCGGCAGCCGGACATGCTCCGCATACGACCCGTCAAGGTCGATCCCCAGAATTCGATAATTCTTGCAAACATGCGCGTTGCCGGTTCGGCACTGAAAGCAAATACCACATGTCAGATGCGATTCGGCGGCGACATAGTCTCCCATCTTGACAGAGGTGACCCCGGGGCCGAGATCGACGACATGGCCGCACATCTCGTGCCCAATGATTCTGGGCGGATGGACTCGTCCTTGCGCCCATTCATCCCAACGATAAATGTGATTATCGGTGCCGCACAGCGAGGTGGCGGCGATCCGGACAATTACCTCCCCGGGCCCGGCTTGAGGCACGGGAACATTCTGAAGCTCTAAGCCTGGACTTGGCTTCGATTTGACCAGAGCCCGCATGTGGGTCGGTGCTCTCTAAACTCCTATTCACTATGCCTTAGCGAAAGGTTCCATGTTCGCCTTGGATCATGATGCGATCTCTCTCATCAAAGCGCGGGGACGTCACGACAAAGAAGACAGCCGGTGTCGGGCCTTGATTCGTGAACGTATGAACCTGTCCCGGTTGAATAAGAAGCACCGCGCCGTCCCGGATAGGGATAGACTCTGCTTCCAGCAGAAACACTCCTTCGCCTTGAAGAAAATATACAACTTCACGGGTGTGCTTGTGAAAATGCGGTGGTAGAGTGCTTCGCACCTGTACCAGCAAGGCGCTTTGATCCGCATTTTCGACCAACCTCGTGATCCGAAAATCCTCTTCCGGTCGGAGTGGATTGCTCTTGAGCTCTTGGATGAGATCAACGGGAGGCAGCTGGCCCTCCGGCAACAGAGCTGCGGCTCGGGACAGCCCCACGGAGCTCAGAAGACAGACCCCCAGGACCGCAAGAAGCCGCAGGTATCCTGATGTCATGACCGTGCTTAGATTCCCCAGCCGCCGCTAAGATGGATATTCGTGCCGTTGACATAGCGCGCGTCATCGCTGAGGAGGAATCGGACGGCACCGACCACGTCCTTCACCTCGCCGATATAGCCGGCCGGAATTTTCTTCACCATTCCTGCAAGTTCCGACTCCGGCGCGCTGCCGGAGTTGATAAAGCCCGGGGAAATCGCGTTCACGGTAATCCCATGTGGGGCCAGGGCCTTCGCGAGGGTCCGGGTGAGGATCAATACCCCGGCCTTCGCAATGTAATGCGGAGTCAGATCAGGCTGAGCGATCATCTGGTCCGCATTGGCCATGGAGAAACTAATAATCCGTCCCCATTTGCGGGCCTTCATGCCCGGCGCCACGGCTCTAGCCATATAAAATACCGAATCCAAATTGTTTGCCAACATTTCCTGCCAGCCCTTGGGGGTCTCTTCTAGAATGTTCACGCGATGATACGGACCAGCACCATTGATCAGGGCATCTACCGAGCCAAACTCCACTTCCACCTTCTTGGCAAACGTCGAAGCCTGGTCCGGTATCGAAACATCACATTGCTGGACTAGCACCCGGCGTCCCGACTTTTGGAGCAATACCGCCGTGTCCGCCGCCTCGCGCTCGGATGAGCGGTAGCAGAAGGCGATCTCCCATCCCGCCGCTGCAAGGTCTAGTCCGATTGCGCGGCCGATGCCTTTCGCGCCACCGGTAATCAAGGCCACCCTGGGAATATTCATCAGATGCGGTTATATCACTCCCCCCTCCCGCTTACAATCGCGGCATTGCACCCACCCTTCCCACGTCCCGCCGAGACGGGCCGTTCTTCCCTATGGCCATTACTTTCCCTTGACTTCCGCCGGGCGCTCTCGCAGTATAAATACCCATGTTCCTGTTTCCCTCATTCACCCTGACTCCGCCATCTCACCCGTCCGCCTCGAGCCTTGTTGCACCGCCCTCCCCGGGTCTGCGGGACAGACTCCTTGCCGTGGAGACAGGCTCTTTTATCCGCGAGACGGAGGCTTTGCCAAGGGGGCAACGTGACGTACCCCAATCAGAATGCACGCTTGAGTATGAGGTTTTAAAGGTTAAACTGTAAGTAGCCGATACTTAAGATATAACCCAGGGTTTTAGTGATCTGCTCAGCGGGTCGCTCGCGCGACTTTTGGAGCCGATTGCTCAGGACTTTTTTCGCCATGTCA
>VBON01000299.1 GCA_005877525.1 Nitrospirota bacterium | reverse complement strand
TCTCGACTGTTAAGGTTTCAATTCTCATGAGAGGATATGATGAGCGTGCCATGAAAAAGAAATACCCGTCTCTTCGGGATTACATTCGGACCGGCGCTCTTGTTTTATTTGTCGGTATTAATCCGGGCATCCGGTCCGCCACGGTTGGACATCATTTTGCAGGCTATTCGAATAGATTTTGGAAGCTCTTGCACGAATCAGGTCTTGTGCCGAAGCCTATCTCATACGAACAGGATGTCTCTCTTCCGGACTGGGGCTATGGGATTACAAATCTGGTCGCCCGGGCGAGTGCCGGAATCGATGATCTCAAGCCACGCGAGTATGTCGGCGGCAGGGCTGCGTTGCTCGCCAAGATCCGGCGTTACCAACCCAAGGTCGTCGCGTTGGCTGGTGTGACGCTTTATCGAGCGCTGTTTCCACATCGAGTCGGAGAACGGATCCGCTTCGGGTTGCAGGCAGAACGACTCTGCGGCGTTCCGCTATTTGTCTTGCCGAACCCCAGCGGCCGCAATGCGCACTGTCCGTACCAGGAAATGCTTAAGGCGTTTCGCCGTCTGAAGAGGTATCTCTTGTCATTTACAACGACGCACTAGCGCGTGAGCGAATCATCGATTCCCAGCGGGGTCGTCTGGATCCGGCTGCCAAGAGTCGGAAAGCGCGCTTCCAGAGCCTGTTGGATGAGCCACGCAATGCGCCGGTAGGAAAAATGACCCTTGATGCCCGAACGAAGCCGCGCAATGTATTCCGCTTCCGCATAGTCCATCTTGAACAGGCAGCGGGTGCGAAAGCCGAAGGGCGTCAAGTACGCGGCCGCTTCCGGATGGGAACCCCCGAAGCTCTCGAGTTGCTCTCCAACGACCGACATTGTTTCGCAATAGCGCGGGGCCACGCCGGCGGCGGTAAGGACCTCGGGGACGTCATAGCCGTGGCGATGGAGATCGCGCCAGCTGCCCAGGTCCATCAAGATGTCGAAGATGAAGCGGTAGCCGCAATGGAACTCTCTTAGAAGCGCGTCGTGAGGACTGCGCCGCCGCAATGCGATGTCGACTGCCTCCGTCTTATCCTTTTCCGACCAGTCCTGCACCGCGGCTAGGATCTGCTGATAGGGATACGCGCTGACTTTGTACAGGAGGGTCGAGGCAAGTTCATCCAATGGCTCATGGGCTTGCATCAGCTCCACCGGCTCGCTTGCCTGGATCGCGCCCAAGCGCAGGCGTTCGGCCGCGAACTCTTTGAGCTCCGGATAGGTCTTGATGAGGTAATCGCTCGGCCTCGCATGGCGCGCGAGGGTCGGCGCAAGGGGTTCGGCCGCCACTGCCGTTTGACCGCACAGCTCGCCCCAGATGTTCAGCGGCGGAGAGGCGCAGGCGCTTTTGAGGTCCTCGCCGACGCCGCGGAGTTCGGCGACAGAAAGAGAGAGCAGTCGGCCGATCTGCTTTTCTAATGTGCGAACGCTCACCACCTGGCCGACGTTCGTCCGGGAAGCCAGGGTCAACAGATAGCGGGTCACGTCGAAGGTGCGGGCGGCCATCGTCCGGTCGTAGGCCGCCGGCTTCATCTCATCCGGCTTGGGCGTGACGCGACACAGGTAGTCCCTGATCGGAGCGTAGAGTGATTCGTACGTCTGGTGGAGCCGGGCGGCAATACCGCGATAAGTGGCTTCCACCGGTGTGGCGACAATCGCCTCCGGCACAAATACGCCTCCGGGCCCGAAGTCCTGATAGCGGGAGGACTTGGCTTGCCCGTCCCACAAGGCTTCATCTTCAATATGGATCGCAGCGAGCTCCGAGATGCCTTCAAAGCAAATAATGACGTGTCCCAAATCTGCAATCGAGGCGTGGCCGTAGTCGAAATAAAATTGCTCCCAGAATTTTTCCGACGAGTGGCCATGGACCCATCGCAGGCTATCCTCAATGGAATCAGCGGAGCGGCTGTAGCGAGCCAGCGCATACGCTGATTTTTCGGGAGGCATAGGAGCGAGGGCGAGGACCCGTCGGGTGGAGGCGGACATGTGCGCATCATAGGGGCGTCTTTGAAACCCGTCAAGAGCGCTGATCGATCGGATTGAATCGTCATCGACGGAATGCTAGGGTTCCTGCCGATGGAGCCAATTCTTTTCACCGCCGACGAATTGCGACTCGTCGCAGACGAGCAGTTTTTTCGTGATAAGGCGCGGATTATGACGAAGGTGCGGGGGACACTCAACGCCTTGTACACCGGGCTGAAACAAGAATTGCGTGGCATCGGACTGCTGGCGCCCCAAGGCTTCAATCCCGAAGCCCATCAGTTCGTCAAGGGCGAACACCTGGAGGACTTTCCGTACCAGTACCTCGACTATTTCAAACACTTCGAGGGAGATAACAAATTTACCTTTCGCTCGCTTTTCTGGTGGGGGCATCATTATGCCTTCGCCTTGATCCTGGAGGGCGAAGGCTTGAACCAGTATAAGAAAAATCTCGTCAATCGCTACGAGACACTCGCCGACAAACAACTCTCGCTGTGTTTGGGAGGGACCCCTTGGGAATGGAAGCGGGGCGAAGGCTACACGATGGAGCTTACCTGGGACCGCAAGGTGGATCTCGTCGCGTTGCTTTCAAACCGGTCTTTTCTGAAGCTTTCGCGGTTTGTATCCTTTGATGATCCAGCGTTCCGCCAGGGGCGGATCGTAGATATCGGACGCGCGACCCTGCGCGAGTTCCTGCCGGTGATTACACCGTAATTAGCGCCTGTAGCTCTTCACAATCTCGCGTACCCGCCCGAGATCGATCGCTTCGGCCTTATGATCGTCACGCCCGATCACGGTCGTGGCCATGGTCAGGGCATTGAGGATCGCTTCATTCGTGGCCTCGACCGTCGCGGTGAACAGAAGATTGAGATGAGTATCGGCGAATGCCGTGATGGGATAGGTAGCTTTCTCTGGATAATGAGGAATGACGGTTGCGGTCGAAAATGCCAGAATGAAGTCGCCACTGCCATGCCGCACGGTGGAGCCGGTTCGGGCCAACCCTATCGTGGCTCGCTTGGCGAGGCGCTTGAGCTGGCGAGCATCGAGCGGCGCGTCCGTGGCGATGATGATGATCACCGAACCTTCGGCGCCCTTGTCGCCCTCTGAGCTGCCGTACAACTTGCCGACGGGTACGCCTCCCATTACCAGCTCGCTCCGCCGCCCGTGGTTGGCGTTGACCAATACGCCTACGGTGTAGCCTCCATCTGAGGGGATCACCCGCGATGCCGTTCCGATGCCGCCCTTGAATCCATAGGACACCATTCCCGTGCCAGCCCCCACCGTTCCCTCTGCGACCGGTCCTCCCTGCGCCTTGTCCAGGGCCTTTATGACGTCGGCCTCAGAAACGTGGCGGCCCTGAATGTCATTAAGCCGGCTGTT
>VBON01000307.1 GCA_005877525.1 Nitrospirota bacterium | reverse complement strand
TATCTGTACCTGCCGTTCGACATCCCCGCCAAATACGCGATTTTCAACCGAGCGGGCGGCATCCTCATACTCTGGGTCATGGCACTCCTGGTAATGAAGCATCAACGCATTGAGCGCGAGCGCGAGAATCTCATCCGGCAGTTGCAGGATGCCATTGCCAATCTGAAGACGCTCCGGGGCCTCCTCCCCTTTTGCCTGTCCTGCAAAAAAATCCGCGAGGTGGATGGCTATTGGAGCCGAATTGAAGCCTATGTCACCAAGCACTCCCTGGCGGAGTTCACGCCGGGTCTGTGTCCGGAATGCGAAGAGTACCTGAGCGCTCAACTCCCCGAGGAACAATCACTGGCCCGCGGTCAACGTTAGCTTCCTTTTGGCACCACGCTCGTCTAGCTGGCTCACCCGCGATCTTCAGCGAAGTCCCCCGGTTGGCTGCCGGTCTACCACTTGATCAACGCTGTCCCCCAGGTGAGCCCGCTGCCAATGGCTGCAAGCAATACAAGATCGCCTGTCTTGATATGGCCGCCCTGAAGGGCCGCGTCCAAGGTAATGGGCAGGGAGGACGAAGAGGTATTGCCGTACCGCTCGATCACGCTGATACTTCGGTCTGGGGGAATCCCGAGCCGAGCGGTCACTTTGTCGAGCAATCGTCCATTCGCCTGGTGAAAGACAAACCACCGCACCTCTCCGATGACGAGCGCCTGCGCCTTTAAGGTTTCAATGACCGCGGTCTCAAGGCGCCTCACCGCGCGCCGAAACAAGCGGGGCCCCTGCATCGTAATCGCATGAAGACCCTCCGCCACGGTTTTTTCGGACGGCGGCAAACGAGAGCCGCCGGCACGAATTCCGATTAAGTCAGCGAGACTCCCGTCAGCTCCTAACGTCACTGCCCGAATGCCCCGATCATCCTCCGCCGGCCGGAGAACTGCGGCGCCCGCCCCATCGCCGAACAAGATGGCGGTCTCCCCTTCGTTGAAATTCAAAAACCGCGATTTGACTTCCGCTGCCACGACAAGAATACGGCGAGCATGGCCCGCACCGATCATCTGCTCGCCGACCGACAGCGCATACAGAAACCCCGAGCAGGAAGCGGAGAGATCAAAGGCAAAGGCGTGCCTTGCACCGAGGAGACGTTGGACATGACAGGCAGTCGCCGGCAACGGGGTGTCCGGCGACGTCGTGGAGACAATAATGGCGTCCAAGTCTTCAGGGCGTTCGCCGGCACGCTCCAACGCCTGCATGCCAGCGCGGGTTGCGAGGTCCGCCGTGGCTTCTCCCGCCGCAGCCCAGCGCCTTTCTAAAATGCCCGTTCGCCGCCGAATCGACCCGGCAGAGATCCCCGTAAGCCGGGCTAACTCCTCATTCCCGACTATCCGGTCAGGAACCGCTGCTCCTGTTTCGATAATCCGCGCCCGCACCGTCATGCCGCTCCTTGAATGAATCTAAAGAGTCCGGATTATACCGAGTTTCCGGCCGCAATTTAATCCTTGAATTTCGAAAAAGACTTTGTTAAAGTCCCGCTCTGTATGCGAGGTTTCCGTCCTGTCGTAATTGCCGCCTTAGCCGCGCTCTATCTGGCCGGTTGCTCCAGTACTCCAAAGACCTCCAAGACCGCCGATTCCACGCAAAAAGTTGATGCCGACGAGCAGGTACTCAAGCAAGATCCCCTGGAGCGCAACTATGATCCTCACGTGATCATGAAGCGGGCGGAATCCTTCTATGAAAAAGATGATTATGCCGAGGCCGGAGTCGAATACCAGCATTTTCTCGATCTTCATAAGACTCACATTCTCGCGCCGTACGCTCAGTATCGATTGGGCTTGAGCTATTTTAAGCAGGCCAGCACAATGGACCGCGATCCGGAACCCGTGCGCAAGTCTATGGAAGGGATGGAGAAGTTATTGAAGGAATATCCCGGGAGCACTTATGAATCTGACGCCCGGGGTAGGATCAAAGAATGCCGCGAGCATCTTGCCTCCTATGAGCTGTACGTCGGCAAGGACTATTACCGGCAGGCTGCGTATTTAGCGGCCTTGCATCGCTTTGAAGGTCTGATCAAGCTCTACCCGGATTCCGAGGCGTTTTCTGAAGCGTCCTATTACCTCGCCCGGACGTATGCCGACATTGGTGCGAACGATCGCGCGATTGGATATCTGACGCAGTTGTTGAAGCAGCATCCCAAGAAGGACAAGGCAACGCATGACAGCCAGGTCTTGCTGGCCAAGCTCACCCGCCGGCCGGTGAAAGAAATCGTCGCG
>VBON01000306.1 GCA_005877525.1 Nitrospirota bacterium | reverse complement strand
ATGGGTTGAAAAGGGCTATGATGTCGTGGTTCCTTCCCCGAGCTGTAGTCTGATGCTGAAGCGCGAGTACCCGCATCTCCTGCCCACCGAAGACTGCAGGTTTGTGGCCGCGCGAACCTTTGATGTCTGCGAATATCTCATGAAACTGAAAAAGGAAGGGAAGCTCAAGACGGATTTCTCCTACAGGCCGGGTAAAATTGCTTATCATATTCCCTGCCACCTCCGAGATCAGAACATAGGGTTCAAATCGAAAGAACTGATGGAACTGACAGGCGCGAAGGTGGACATGGTGGAACGATGCTCCGGGCATGACGGCATTTGGAGTGTGAAGACCGAATTTTTTGACATGTCGATGACGATCGCGGACAAGGCCGTGCGTGAGCTGGAAGCGGCTCATCCCGATGTTGTCGTCTCCGACTGTCCGCTGGCTGCGCTGCAACTGACCCAGGCCGGAGGACGGTCCGTCACCCATCCCATCCAAGTCATCCGGCAGGCATACGGCATATGAAGCCTCTGACCGTTCAGGATCTGCTTTCCAGGGACGAGTACGAACGCAGACGCAACGATCTCAGGAGGCGCGTCATTGAATTAAAAGAGAATCGCCGGATCGCGGTTGGCGATCTCGTGACGCTGGTCTTTGAGAACCGGGACACGATCCTTTTTCAAGTTCAGGAGATGATCCGTGCCGAGCACATCGTCGCGGCTGAGCGCATCCGCGAAGAAGTTGAAACCTATAACGAGCAGATTCCAGGGCCGGGAGAACTGAGTGCCACGCTATTCATCGAGATTACGGAATCCACGAATGTGAAACAGATCCTCGATCGGTTTCAGGGCATAGACCAGGGACATACCGTCGCGCTGCAGTTAGGAAATGAGAAGGTCTACGGCACCTTTGAGCAAGGCCGCGCCAAGGAAGACAAGATCAGCGCGGTTCACTATGTAAGGTTTTGCCTTCCGGGGAGCGCGCAGAGGCAACTCGAAAAGTTGGACGTGCCTATGGACATTGCTATCCTCCATTCGGGTTATGAGGCACATACCGCGGTCCCTGATAAGATGCGCATGGCACTTTTACAGGATCTTGACTAGCATCACAATTAGGAGAAGAGGAGAAGCGGATGAAGAACGAGTTTCTCACCGACATTCAGACGCTCAGGCAGCGGGCCCGTCAACACATTGAGCGAGGCGCCGTGACGGAGGGTTATCAGCCGGATATCAAGACCGCGGTGCGAATTCTGAACGAAGCATTGGCGACAGAGATCATCTGTGTCCTTCGCTATCGGCGCCACTACTTCATGGCCAGCGGGATTCACGCGCAGTCCGTGCGTCAGGAGTTTATGCAGCATGCGACCGAAGAGCAGGCTCACGCGGATCAGATCGCCGAACGCATTACGCAATTACGGGGGGAGCCTGATTTTTCTCCCCAGGGGTTAGCATCACGAAGCCATTCTGAATATAAGGAAGGGGTATCCATCACTGATATGATCAAGGAAGATCTCGTGGCCGAGCGGGTGGCCATCGAATCATACTCGGAGATGATCAAGTATTTTGGTGATAAAGATCCCACGACCCGCCGGATGCTTGAGGAGATTTTGGCCAAGGAAGAGGAACACGCCGACGATCTGGTCACTCTGTTGGAAACATTAGGGGAAACTGCCAAAAAATAACCAGACCAGGCTGTTTTTAGGCTCCTGCTGGCCCCTTGGCCTAAGCCGAAGGCCCTAGGCTCTCGAAGGATTGAGGCCTAGTGCCTCAAGCGCCCTTGATTTACTTGAAAACATTGCTCTATAGTAGTCTGACCATTTTGGTCGGACATCTCCTGGTCATCTTCAGCGGACAGGTCTGTTCGCACGCACGTTAAGGAGTGCGCTTTGATTGCACCGCCTCGTATTGTCAAGGACTTCGGGAAACGCCCGTGGGAGATTGGCCCCTATACGCAGCAGGGCGGGTATGTGGCGTGGAAGAGCTGTCTGACCGAGTGGACACGGGAAGAGGTGATCGGCAAGATCAAACAAGCCGGGCTACGCGGCAGGGGAGGCGCTGGCTTTCCCACTGGCGTGAAATGGGAGAAGGTGCTGAATCATCGGATTCCTGAGCGTTATTTCGTATGCAATGCCGGAGAGCACGAGCCGGGTACGT
>VBON01000292.1:2318-2723 GCA_005877525.1 Nitrospirota bacterium | reverse complement strand
ATTCTCTGGCGAAGGCTACAGCTATGCCGAGCTCAAACAGGCGGTCGATTCGACCCGTCAGCAACTCCTGCGCGTCAAGGATGTCGAAAAAGTCGATCTCATTGGCGTTCAGGATGAAAAGATTTATGTCGAGTTTTCCGACAAGAAGCTGGCCGAACTGGGACTGGACGCCTCGGTGGTTGCCGAGGCCTTGCAGGCGCAGAACGGCCTGACACCGGCCGGAACGGTGATTTCCGTACAGCGCAATCTCCCCCTCCGACTCACCGGCTCCTTCGATTCGGTGGAGAGCATGGCGAACCTTGCCGTGCGGGTCGAGGGCCGAACCTTGCGCGTCGGCGATTTTGCCAAGGTCACTCGGGGCTACATCGACCCGTCCGAATTCAAGATGCGCTTCAACGGCAAAGA
>VBON01000292.1:0-2233 GCA_005877525.1 Nitrospirota bacterium | reverse complement strand
GAGCCGAATTGAGGAGGGACTTCCTGTCGGCATCGAAGTTCAACGAGTCGCTGATCAATCGAGGGTGGTCAAGACCGCCATCGGCGAATTCACGCGTACCTTCTTCGAGGCCTTGGCGGCGGTGCTGCTCGTCAGCTTTCTGAGCCTCGGCTTTCGCACCGGCTCCGTGGTTGCGCTCACGGTGCCCCTGGTTCTGGCCGGCACGCTGTTATGTATGCTGCTGTTTGGGATGGAAATTCATCGTATCTCGCTGGGAGCCTTGATCCTTGCCCTTGGCCTCCTGGTAGACGACGCGATGATTGCCATCGAGATGATGGCACGCAAACTCGAAGAAGGCTGGGATCGGATGCGCGCCGCGACCTATGCCTACCGTGCCACGGCGTTTCCGATGCTGACTGGAACCTTAATCACCATTGCGGGCTTTCTGCCGGTCGGTCTCGCGAAGTCCTCAGCCGGTGAATACACGGTGGCGATTTTCCAGGTGGTGGGTATTTCGCTGTTGCTGTCATGGATGGGCGCGGTGGTCTTCACGCCCTACTTGGGCTTTCTGGTGCTCAAGGTCCGGGCGAACGGCGATACGCTCCGCCAGGACCTGTTCGATACACCGTTCTACAACCGGTTGCGCCGCTGGGTGGATGCGTGTGTTGAGCATCGCAAGACAGTCATCATCGGCACGGTGGCATTGTTCGGCGTCGGCGTCGCGACTCTGGCCCAGGTGCCCGAACAGTTTTTTCCGCTGTCCAATCGGCCGGAAGTCATCATCGACCTCTGGTTGCCGGAGGGCAGTGCCTTCACGCAAACCGAAGCAGCCGCCAAACGCATGGAGGCGCTTCTCGCCAAGGACGAGGACGTGGTGAATTATGCGGCCTATCTCGGTGGTGGGAGTCCGCGGTTTTTTCTGCTCATCGTCCAGCAATTGGCGAATACCAATTTGGCCGAATTTGTGGTGATGACCAAAGACAACGAAGCCCGCGAACGGGTGATGCAACGCATTCGACTGGCATTCGCCACGGATTTCCCGGACGTGCGCGGACGGGTCATGCGCCTCAATGTCGGGCCACCAATGGATTATCCGGTGGTGTTCAGGGTGTTCGGCGAAGATCCCACCCTCCTTCGACGCCTCGCGGACCGAGTGGCCGAGGTCGTGCGCGCCAACCCCCATACGGTGGATGTGAACGACGACTGGCATGAGCGCATCCCTTCGTTCCGTCTCGTGCTCGACCAGGACAAGGCGCGCGCACTCGGCGTCTCAACGTCAACCCTCTCGCAAGCGTTGCAAGCCCACTATACGGGCATCGCCGTCGGGCAGTTCCGCGAGGACGACAAGCTCATCGACATCGTGTGGCGAGCGCAAAAGAACCTGCGCGTCACGGCCGATGGATTGCCCGACGTCACGGTTCGGACAGCCAACGGTCGATCGGCACCGCTGGCCCAATTCGTCAAGTTCGAAACCGTGTTCGAGGACGGAGTACGCTGGCGCCGCAACCGCTTTCCGGCGATCTCGATCCGAGCCGACGTGGCCGACGGGATGTTGGCCCCCGACGTGGCGGCGCAAATCATTCCGCAGCTCAAATCCATCGAAGAACAACTGCCGGCCGGCTATTTCATCGAAACCGGCGCGGCCAAGGAGGACGCCTGGATTGCCCAGAAGTCGATCCTGATCTGGATTCCGCTGGTGGTGATCGCGACGCTCGTTCTGCTGATGGTGCAGTTGCAGAACCTGTCCCGGACCTTCCTGGTGCTCGTCACGGCGCCCTTGGGAGTGATCGGCGCGGCATTCGCCCTGCTGCTGTTCCGGGCACCCTTCGGCTTCGTGGCCCTGCTCGGCATCATCGCGCTGGCCGGCATGATCATGCGCAACTCGGTGATCCTCGTCGATCAGATCGAACAGGACGAAAAGGCCGGACGCGATACCTGGTCCGCCATCGTCGAATCGACGGTGCGGCGTTTCCGGCCCATTCTGTTGACCGCGGCGGCGGCCATCCTGGCCATGATACCGCTGTCGCGCAACGACTTCTTCGGGCCCCAGGCGATCGCCATCATGGGCGGGCTGACGGTAGCCACCGCGCTCACGATCTTCTTTTTCCCGGCCCTCTATGCCGCTTGGTTCAAGGTCGAACGGACGCCTCGGGCCGGTCGCCAAGAGACTGCGCTTCCGTTTTATCCAACACATAACGGTACGCCAGAGGAACAGCCGGTTGCTGTTCCGGGAGGTGTCGCATGAAAGCCTGGC
>VBON01000295.1 GCA_005877525.1 Nitrospirota bacterium | reverse complement strand
TCGACCGTTTCATCAAACTTGGCATACGCCGTGCGCTTCACCACCTCGATGGCTTCCTGCAGGCCATACAGCTTGTCACCCACCGCTGCTTTCGCTGCCTTCCACTTCTTGCCCATCGTGAATCCCCCTACTCGACCGTGATACCCATACTGCGCGCCGTGCCGGCGATAATCCGGCTCGCGGCCGCGAGATCAGCCGCATTGAGATCCGGCAATTTCGCGCGCGCGATCTCCTGTACCTGAGCTGCGGAGACCTTTGCGACCTTTTCCTTGTTCGGTGTGCCCGATCCCTTGATGATTCCCGCCGCCTTTTTCAACAAATCCGATGCCGGGGACGTCTTGACGATGAAGGTAAAGCTGCGGTCCGTGTAGACCGTGATGATGACGGGGATTATGGCTCCCTCCTGCCCCTTGGTTTTGTCGTTGAACTGTTTGCAGAATTCCATGATATTCACGCCGTGCTGACCCAAGGCCGGGCCGACAGGAGGCGCCGGGTTCGCCTTGCCGGCGGGAATTTGCAGCTTCACGAGACTTTTGACTTCTTTCGCCATGGCATCCTCTTTTCAGGCCGCTCACCGCGGCATCCTTTTCCCGGTTATAATCGCTCCACCTGCAAAAACCCAAGTTCGACGGGCGTCCCCCGTCCGAAAATGCTCACCAGAACTTTGAGACGGCCCCGCTCCTGGTCCACGTCGTCGACCTGGCCGTTAAAGCCAAGAAAGGGCCCATCGATGATCCGCACGTTATCGCCCTTATGGTATTCTTCCTTCTGCCGCGGCATGGCCGCGCCCGTGTCGATCTGTTTCAGCAGCGTGTCGACCTCTTCCTGAGTCAATGGAATCGGCTCTGTTCCGCCACCGACGAAACCGGTGACCTTTGGAGTCTTCTTAATCATTTGCCAGGCGTCATTCGACATATCCATTTCGACCAGGACGTAACCAGGGAAGAACTTGCGGGTCGATGTCCGCTTCTTTCCCTCCTTGATCTCGATGACATCCTCAGTCGGCACCAGCACCTGTCCAATCGCCTCGTGCAATCCCGTCTCCTTGGCCCGCTCAAGAATGCTCGTCTTGACTCGGCCTTCAAATCCGGCGTAGGTGTGGACGACGTACCAGTTCTTGGTCTTGACCGTAGCCTCTTCCATGCTCAAATGATCCTCCCTATGAGGCGCACCAGAATCAGATCGGCCAAGGCTAAGAAGATCGAAACAATCATCACAAGCACGATGACCACCGTCGTGGATCCGATTGTTTCGCTGTAGGTGGGGTATGTCACCTTTCGCAGTTCCGCCCGGACATCCAGCAGGAACTCCTTAGTACTATTCCACGACTGTGTCAGCATCGTTCTCTTTCAGCCGGCAGCCCGCCCGCGTGGGTTTCATCTTCCCAGCGCCATGGATTCAAATGCCGGCACGCAAGCGCGCATGACATGGCAGGGGCACTAGGAATTGAACCCAGACCTTCGGTTTTGGAGACCGACGTGCTAACCGTTGAACACCATGCCCCTGGATGGCCAGGAATTATTTCGTTTCCTTATGTGGGGTATGTTTGCGACAGAACCGGCAATACTTGCGCCGCTCCAGTCGATCCGGATCGTTTTTCTTGTTCTTCATCGTCGAATAATTCCGTCGCTTACAGTCCGGACACGCCAATGTAATGATCTCACGCATAACTTGAGACTCCCTAGAAAGGCTTACGCGACGATTTCGGTGACGATGCCGGAGCCCACGGTTTTGCCGCCTTCGCGGATCGCAAAGCGCAGGCCCTGATCCATCGCGATCGGCGAAATCAGCTCCGCCGACACCGATACGTTGTCCCCCGGCATCACCATCTCGACTCCCGCCGGCAGCGTCACCACCCCCGTCACGTCCGTCGTGCGAAAATAAAACTGCGGCCGATACCCGTTAAAGAACGGCGTGTGCCGGCCCCCTTCCTCTTTCGCCAGCACGTACACCTCCGCCTTGAACTTCGTATGCGGCGTGATCGTCTTGGGCTTGGCCAACACCATCCCCCGCTCCACCTCTTCCTTCTTCGTGCCGCGCAGCAGCACCCCGATGTTATCCCCCGCCTGCCCCTCGTCGAGCACCTTGCGAAACATCTCCACCCCCGTCACCACCGTGCTC
>VBON01000297.1:550-3025 GCA_005877525.1 Nitrospirota bacterium | reverse complement strand
TGACGTCGTTGCAAAAAAGCTGACCGTGAAGAAGCCGGACGGCAATCGATTCACCTTCATCGTTGAGGACGCGACAAGCTTTGCCGGGAGCCGGCGAAGCCTTCAAGATCTGACCCAGGGCGACAAGGTGACCGTAGATTTCCAATTGGTCGCCGGCCAATATAAAGCTCTCAAGATCGTCACACCTTAACTTTCCTTTCGCCAGTGTCCACACATCCGCGTCAGTATCTCGAAGTCGCTGTTCCTCGTCGTCTCTTCAGGGTGTTTACGTATTCCATCCCCGAAGGGTTTCCTGGCCCCTGGACGCCAGGCATACGCGTCCGGGTTCCTTTCGGCTCAGAAGTTCTGACCGGCTACATCCTAGCCGTGGTCTCCGAGCCGGGCAGCGACAGCGCCGGCAAACGGCTCCGGCATATCCTGGCCCGTGTAGATGATGCGCCGGTCATCAGCTCAGAGCTCCTCGCTCTCACTCGATGGGTCGCCGACCGTTACCTGGCCGCTTTAGGACAGTGTCTGCGGCTCGCCTTTCCCGGCCGGGCGGAGAAGCGTCTCCGGCCGTCTCGCACGCCCCCTAAGGATTCTCCTGATCAGGTGCTCCTTTCCGACGTTCCTCCGCTTGCTTCGGCATTGGTCCCGCTTCGCGATCAACTCCTGGAAACTATTGCAGCACAGCGACACGCGGCTCTCCTGCTCCCTGCCTCCTGCAAGGATCTGATCCACGTGTACCGCAGCGCGGTGCGGGCCGCCCTGGGACAGAACCGGAGCGCGCTCATCTTAGTACCGGAGACTCACCAGGTCGAACCTCTTCGCCAAGTGCTGTCCGAGGACGGGGCATTGTTATCGGAGGCATACCACGGCGAGCTTTCGATTCCTGCGCGCGAAAGGGCTTGGAGCCGGATTCAACGGGGGGAGGCGCGGCTCGTCATTGGAACCCGCTCGGCAACATTTGCGCCGCTCGTCGACTTGGGATTAATCGTGATCGACCAGGAAGACCAGGCAGCATACAAAGCTGAGAATGCTCCGAGGTACGATGCCCGGGTCGTCGCCGCCGAACGCGCCCGCCAACTGCAGGCCGTACTGGTACTCGCCTCCGCTCATCCTTCTTTGGAGTCGGTGCACGCGACAGGGAACCTTGCCGCGATCGCCCTGCATTCTGACATGCAAAATCTTCCTCCCGTCCGAATCATAAATTTGCGCGACACCCCAGGAGAGATCTTGTCGGCTCCTCTCGTCGACGCGATTGTCGAGCGACTCGCAGCTCGCAAGACCGCGCTCTTATTTCTGAACCGGAAAGGATACGCGTCGGTTTTGCTCTGCCGGGACTGCGGACAGGCCATGCGCTGCCCCACGTGCGGATTGGGCTGGACCTTTCATAAAACAGAAGCCATTCTCTTGTGCTCCCATTGCGGACAGCGGAAAGCCCCTCCCACGAACTGTCCTGCGTGCGGAGGATATCGTCTTTTTCCGTCCGGTCTCGGGACCGAAGCAGCCGAAGAGGCAGTGCAGCGCCGATTTCCGAAAGCCCGCGTCTTGCGCATTGAGCGCGCCCCCGGTGGAAAGAAGACGGATGCCCTCTTGCTGGCACGCCTCCAGGCGAAGGATTATGACATTCTCATCGCCACGCAATTTGTGTTGAGCGCGGTTCCCCGTCCTTTCGCCTCTCTCGTCGGCATCCTGGCCCCGGATGCCGCTCTTCACTTGCCGGATTTTCTGGCGGGCGAGCGCGCTTACCATACCTTGCGCAATGTGCTGGCGCTCGCGTCCGAGGATCCCGGCGCCCAGGTGATGATCCAGACCTATATGCCGGAGCACCATGTCATCCGGTCGCTGGCAGCCCGCAATCCGGCGCTGTTCTATGAAAACGAGCTCGCCGCGCGCGCAGCGCTGGGTTACCCTCCCTTCGGCCAGTTGGTCAGTCTACGAGTGACAGGAACGGGTGATGAGGTTGTGGCCGCCGCGGCCGATCGCTGGGCGGGATTGCTGGGAATCGAAATCGCAAAGGTTGCGGGCGAAAAGATTCCGACCGCCATTCAGTTGCTCGGTCCTATTCCGGCGATACCGGCGCGACTTCGCGGCAGGTTCCGGAGGCAGCTTGTCGTCAAAGGCGAAGACGGCGCACGCATCAGGGAAGCGGTTCGTAGGACGCTGGCCACCATGGAAGCCGACGGTCGAGCGGGGAAGCTACGGTACGATGTCGATGTCGATCCAGCATCGTTACTCGGATGAGTGGACGGCTAAGATTTCGGCGCCGGCGGCTCCATGGATTCCGTCCGGCGGATCAAGCGAAAGATCCCGTAGGCGAAAGTCAGCCAGAACGTGGCGAAAAAGATTCCGAGAAATAAAGTCCCCACCATCTCCTTCATCTGATCGTCGGAGAGCGCTGCGGTGGTCATCCGTAATTTGATCATTTGCACGGCCGGCCAGCTCAGACTCTCGAGCCCCAGAAACAGGCACGCCCACGCCCAGGTGTGTCGA
>VBON01000297.1:0-533 GCA_005877525.1 Nitrospirota bacterium | reverse complement strand
AGGGCGGTGAAACCCAGCCCCGCAGCGACCGCCCAGGAGACAGGGATCGGATTCCACACCATGGTAAACCCGATCGTCACCAAGATCGCCGCAATCACGGCGTTCAGCCGGGGGAGCCAGTCAGCCATCGTCTGAGAACTCCATCAGGAAAGAGCTGGAGGGTATTCAACAATCAGGACGTCTGGTAAACGTTTAGCGGGATTGGTGCCGAAGGCGGGATTTGAACCCGCACGGGTTTCCCCACACGCCCCTCAAACGTGCGTGTCTGCCATTCCACCACTTCGGCGCAGTGAAGGTCGAATTATAGGTTTGAGCGCATGCCGTGTCAATTCCGATACACGCGCATCGTGAACGGCTTCGTCCTTCGGACGGAGCCGTTCATGGTTGACACTGTCTCGACTGCTCAGTAGAATTCGACGAGATTATGACACCTTCTATCGCCGCTTTCTTTGACCTCGACAACACCATCATTCCGGGATCTGCCATCGAGCGGGATTACTTTTTTCTGCTCTGGCGACAAGGCCTGGTGGGCA
>VBON01000296.1 GCA_005877525.1 Nitrospirota bacterium | reverse complement strand
AACCTGCTGGATTATCTCAGTCCCAAAAAATTCACTATCCTGCCGAATACAGCCGGCTGTTATACAGTGGAAGACGCCCTTCGCTACGCTCGCCTGGCGCGCGCTGCGGGCGTTTCTGATATGGTGAAGCTGGAGGTCATCGGAGACGAGAAAACGCTATTTCCCGACACGGCTGGCTTGATCGAGGCGGCCAGGATTCTGGTAAAGGAAGGCTTCATCGTATTTCCCTACACGAATGACGATCCGATTGTGGCCAAGCGCTTAGTGGATCTCGGCTGCCCGGCAGTCATGCCGTTGGCGGCGCCCATCGGGTCGGGTCTGGGAATTCGCAATCCCTACAACCTCAAGATCCTGATGGAAGCCGTCAATGTTCCGGTGATCGTGGACGCGGGGGTCGGCACGGCATCGGATGCGGCCCTGGCCATGGAGTACGGTGCCGCTGCCGTCCTCATGAACACCGCGATCGCGGGTGCCAAGGAACCGATCCTGATGGCCGAAGCCATGAAGCATGCCGTGTTGGCCGGACGCCTCGCTTTTAAAGCCGGCCGTATCCCCCGGAAACTCTACGCGACAGCGAGCAGCCCTATCGAAGGCATGCTGTAGGATTTGCGATCACGTCGCAATGGCGGGGCGCGTTGATTTTTCCTTCTATCTGATCACCGATCGACACCAGGTATGCGAAGGAACGCTTCCGGAGGTTTGCAGCGCGGCCCTGCGCGCGGGGGTCCGCGCCATCCAGCTTCGCGAAAAGGATCTCCCGACGCGCCCCTTACTCTCGCTGGCTCGCGAACTCGCGCGATTGGCGTCGGTACATGCGGCGAGAATCGTGATCAACGACCGGATTGATCTTGCATTGGTGCTCGCGACCCAGGCGGTGCACCTACCCGCCTGGGGAGCGTCGCCATCGGTCGCGCGACAACTCTTAGGGGAGAGCGCCCTCATCGGCAGTTCCGCACATTCCGCCGACGAAGCGGTACGCGCGGAAGGGGCAGGCGCAGACTTCGTCGTGCTGGGGCCGATTTTCGAGACGCCGTCGAAGCGGGCCTTCGGTCCGCCGATCGGCCTTGCTGAGTTGGAGCGGGCGCAAAGACGTTGTAAGATACCTCTCTTTGGCATCGGCGGAATCACGATCGAGCGCGTTCGCGACGTGCGACGCGCCGGTGCGCACGGCGTCGCAGTTGTCGGAAGCGTCATGGGGGCACGCGATGTGGAGCGGGTGTGCGCTGATTTTTTGAGGGTGCTTAAGAGCTAAGCACCTACGGAAGTGGATGCAGGATAGTTGACCCTCAGGGCATGCGATGCTAGAATCTGTGCAGCACTAAGGAGTTTCGACAGCAAGCAAGGGATCATCGATGAAGAAGGCTCCCGGGCGATTGAGTTCGATTCGGAATACCGTGAAGAAACTAACCGAGCGCCTGTCCGATGAGCACTCTGAGGAGGGCGGAATGCAAGACGAGCAGCGCGAAAAAGAGAAGCTCCTGGTTCAGATCCGTTCCCTCGAAGACGAGGTGCGCCGGCTGAGCCAGGCGCGAGCTCAGCTTGAACAGGCACATAAACAAAACGATCGACTCACCGAGGCTCTTCAGGAGGCGAAGTCCCGCATCGAAGCCATGCGGATGGAGGTGGAGAAACTCACCGCGCCGCCGGCTTCCTATGGAATCTATTCCAGCGCAAATGACGACGAGACGGTCAATGTCTATGTGACCGGCCGCAAGTTGAAGGTCAATCTGCATCCCTCCATTCGCGTCAAAGAGCTTCGCAAGGGCCAGGAGGTGATCCTCAACGAAGCCCTGAACGTGATTGAATCGCGGGGGTTTGATCTGCAGGGTGAAGTCGTTCGTCTCAAGGACAATTTGGACGGCAAGCGAGCCGTGGTCACGCTGAGAACCGATGAAGAGCGGGTCGCCGAGTTGGCCGAACCGCTTCTCCTGCAGCGTCTGAGCGTCGGCGATCATCTTTTATTTGACGCACGGTCCGGGTACCTGCTTGAAAAGCTGCCCAAATCGGAAGTTGAGGAGTTAGTCCTGGAGGAAGTGCCGGATATTAAATACACCGACATCGGCGGACTCAGATCCAGGACGCCGTGGAGTTGCCCGTGCTTCATCCCGAACTGTTCAAGGAGCACAAACTGCGGGCGCCAAAAGGAGTGCTGTTGTATGGCCCGCCCGGCTGTGGCAAGACGCTCATCGCGAAGGCGGTTGCCAATTCGATCGCGCAAAAACTCGCGCATCTGACGTCGAAGGAAGTCCGCAGTTTTTTTCTGCACGTGAAGGGACCGGAACTTCTGAACAAATACGTCGGGGAATCCGAGCGTAATATTCGCGAAGTCTTCAAAAAAGCCAAAGAGAAGGCGGACGATGGGTTTCCGGTCATTGTGTTCTTCGACGAGATGGACGCGCTGTTTCGCACACGCGGGAGCGGAATTTCATCGGACGTGGAATCCACGATCGTGCCGCAATTTCTGTCGGAGATTGACGGCGTCGAGCGGCTGCGCAACGTCATCGTCATTGGCGCCAGCAATCGGCAGGATCTCATCGATCCGGCCGTGCTGCGACCCGGCCGGCTCGATGTGAAGATCAAAATCGACCGTCCGGACAAAGCGGCGGCCAAGGATATCTTTTCGAAGTATCTCACGCCCGATCTTCCTTGGCATGCCGAAGAGTTGGCACAGGACGAAGGCGATGCGATACGGGCCGTCGAGCGTCTGATCTGGCTCACGGTCGAGTCAATGTACGCGCTCAGCGAAGAAAACCAGTATCTGGAGGTCACTTACGGCAACGGCGACAAGGAAACCTTCTATCTGAAGGATTTTTCCAGCGGGGCATTGATCGAAGGGATCGTCTCGAGAGCCAAGAAGTATGCGATCAAGCGGTTGCTCGCCAATGGAGAGCGCGGTATTAAGTCGGAAGATCTTCTGAAAGCGGTGCGGGACGAGTTTAAAGAACACGAAGATCTGCCGAACACGACCAATCCGGACGACTGGGCGAAAATCGCCGGGAAGAAGGCCGATAAAATCGTCAATGTCCGCACCATCACGGCCGGCTCGAATGAGTCCCGACGTATCGAGACTGTCACAACCGGCCACTATCTCTGATTTGTATTCACCCGAGACACGAGGGTTATGATCAAGCGGGTCCTGGGGACGGAGACGGAGTTTGGCATTGCCAGCCGCGATGTGGACGCGACCGATCCTGTTTCGAATTCTCTGTTCCTAATCAATCACTACGCGCACTTTCCGTCCCCGAAGATTCTTTGGGACTATGAGAATGAGAATCCCTTACTCGATATTCGCGGCTTCGAAGTCGAAGGAGAGCGGGAGCGACCCGGCCCGGACTATAATCGACTGCTGAACAAGGTGCTGGCGAACGGAGGCCGGCTGTATGTCGACGGCGCCCACCCCGAATACTCCAGTCCGGAGTGCGTCACCGCCCGGGAAGTTGTGGCCTACGAGAAAGCCGGGGAGCGGATCGTGGGGGGGGCGCTTCAGGGGGTCGAGCAGGTGCGGGGACAAGGGAAGTTTCTCGTTTACAAAAACAATACGGATGGCAAAGGCAATGGCTATGGTTACCATGAAAACTATCTGGTGAGCCGGGCCGTTCCCTTCGAACAAATCGTGCGAGCCTTGGTGCCGTTTCTGGTTACCCGCCAAATCTATGCAGGCGCCGGCAAGATCGGGGCCGAGAACCAAACATCACCCTGTCAATACCAATTGTCGCAGCGGGCCGACTTCTTCGAGTCCCTGGTGGATCTCAATACGATGGTCAAGCGACCGATCGTCAACACACGGGACGAGCCGCATGCCGATCCCAGCAAGTATCGGCGACTGCACGTCATTGCCGGCGATGTGAATATGGCGGAATGTTCTACCTATCTGAAGGTCGGCACGCTGGCGATTCTTCTCGACATGGTGGAAGCCGATTGGCCGATCCCGCAGATTGACGTGGAAGATCCGGTTCAAGCCATCAAGCGGGTGTCCCGAGACCTGGAGGTCAAGGCCGATATCCGCCTCACCGGCGGAAAGGCCATGACGGCGATTGCCATTCAGCGCAGCTTTCTCAAGGCCGCGCAAGACTTTTACGCCAACCACGAGCAGACGGTCCCCGTGAAGGAGGTCATGGTCCGGTGGGAAGAGACGCTTGATAAGCTCGAGCAGGATCCGCGCGAGCTGGTGCGCGAGCTGGATTGGGTGGCCAAACGGTCCCTGATCGAGTCCTACATCGAACGGAAGGGATGCGGCTGGGATGACCCGCGCGCCGCGATGCTCGACTTGCAGTACCACGATGTTCGGCCTGAAAAAGGCCTCTATTTCACGCTGGAGCGAGGGCATCATATCGAACGAATCGTCTCGGATGCCGAAGTGCTCCGCGCAGAAAGCAATGCGCCGCTTG
>VBON01000304.1 GCA_005877525.1 Nitrospirota bacterium | reverse complement strand
CTTTGCGCGTCGTCCTGTATCGCAGACTCATGGGCAAAATCGCAGAAGAACTGGCGTGCGCGAACAAATGCTGGGCGCTCGTGACCGGAGATAGTCTTGGGCAGGTCGCGTCCCAAACTGCCGGCAATCTCAGCGTTGTGGATGAAGCCGCGACTCTTCCTTTCTTGCGCCCGCTGATCGGAATGGACAAGATCGAGATCACCCGGCAGGCGCAGGCGATTGGATCATACGAGACCTCGATCGAGCCCGATCAGGATTGCTGTCGGCTGTTCATGCCTGCGAACCCTTCAACACAGGCTCATCTTGAACAGGTCCGAAGAGCCGAATCGACGTTGGATATTCACAGAATGGTAAAACAAGCCTTGGAAAAGATCGAGTTACGGGAGTTTCATTTCCCCTGACCTTTGCCAGCGACAGCCGAAAAGTGCTCCTTTACAGTCAAAATTCTGTCTTTCCAGTATCCTTTTCCTCCTGAAAAACCTTTGTTTCCTGCCTTTCGGCGTTGGCATGCGGCTTGCGATGAAACCGTCGGAATCACACGAGCGCACGATCACATGTCCCCTGTAATCATTTCCTCCTGTCCCAAATGCTCTTTCGAATATGAGGCGGAAGCTGAATGTCAGCGCTGTGGGATCATCTTCGATCGGTATAAGCCATCGCCGCCAGCCCCTCCGGCATCTTGGGTTGTCACTGATGCCGCACGGGGCGTCCCTGACGCCGGATGGTTCCAAAAGTCCTGGCGCACTCTTCGATGGGCAATGGTTGCGGTCACGGTGATCGCTGTGGTCCTCATTCTGCAGGAGTCTGCCCTACCCAAGGTAAGCACCGATCCCCAGGCCATGGAGCGAGCGCACGAAAAGATGCGGGATCTTGCGTATGCCTCGGAGATTGGCCGGCCAGTGTCCATCGAAATGGATGCAGTCGAACTCAATGCCTGGTTGCGATCAGGCCTACTTCAGTCCAACGGACTCGGTCAGCAGCAGGGATCCCTGCGCGACATGAGGATGCAATTGCTCGACAATCACCTTCGGGCTCATCTCGTATTGGCATTTCTCGGCACCACGCTCTCATTGGAGCTCGAGGGCCAGGTCGCAGTCGCCGACGGCCAGCTGCAGCTGCTGCCGACTCGGGGCAAGCTCGGCGCCTTGCCGCTGCCCCAGGCCATCCTCAAAAATATGGTAGCCCGGGTTTTTGAGTCATCAGAGCAGAGAGAGCAATTCCAGCTTCCGAAAGACATTGCCCGCACCTATATACGGGACGAGGAGTTGGTGATCTCGTCTTTTCCTTAAATCTAAACCGTTATAAGACAAGCGCGGGGCGGCGAACCTGAAGATAGGACTTCATCTCTTCGGCCGGCAGGGTGTTGATGATGTCACCGGCGCTCAATCCGCCCTTACGAGCCACGTTGACCCCTAAAGGAACCGTTGCCAGGGCCTCCGGACTGTGGGCGTCAGGATTGATGCTGAACTTCACAGCCTTTTGCTTGGCATAGCGGCACAGCCGCCAATCGAGTTCCAGACGGTGAGGGCTCGCATTGATCTCAATGAGCTTGCCGTTCGCGGCCGCCGCATCAATGACGCTTCTCATATCCACCCGATAAGCATCCCGCGAGAGCAGCAAGCGACCGGTCGCATGGCCCAGCATTGTGACATAGGGATTCGATAATGCCCGGCAGATCCGGCGGGTCTGATCCTCTTCGGAGAGGTTAAAGCGACTATGGACAGAGGCGATGACGAAATCGAAGGTCGCGAGCAGCTCGTCGGGATAGTCCATCGCGCCATCGGGAAGGATGTCGGCCTCAATGCCTTTAAAGATTCGGATACCGGGCAGCTTCCGCTGCACGGCCGCGATCTCAGCGCGTTGTGCGAGGATGCGGTCCTCCTTGAGACCACGGGCGTAGAACGCCGACTGGCTGTGGTCCGAGATTCCGATATACCGGTAGCCCAAATCCTGCGCGGCCATGGCCATCGCCTCCACAGTGGCCGAGC
>VBON01000303.1 GCA_005877525.1 Nitrospirota bacterium | reverse complement strand
CCCCGGTAATGTTACCCACCGCGAGGGCGTCTTTCTTTTGATAGACCCAGAAGAAGCTGTTCATTGCCTCCGGCAACTCGGTCGCTACGGGCGCGATCAGTAAGGAGAGCGCCAGCGGAGAGACCTCCAGTCCGACGGCGGTATCTTTGATGACGTGCACAAAAATATGCGCGCCGGCGATCATCAAACCCAGTCCGACCAGAGCCTGGGTGACGATCGCGGCCGTGGCCGGCCGCGCTCGACGACGAGAAAAAAACAGCGGCGCGATTTCCATCTCGTTGACCTCGCCACTGGTCAAATGAATTTTAACGTACCATACGTAGATCAGAATGAGGGTGCCTCCCGCCACAAAGCGCAGGGACTTGAGCGGCATCAACGCCACAGCGAGGGCGATGCCGTAGGCCATCAGAAAGAATCGCAGATCCAGCCGCACACTGCTGTAATCCAATTCAAACTCGCCCGCCCGCTTGCGCATCCGCATAAGGAACAACAGAAAGCCGGCCAGTAAGGGAATCGTGAGCGTGCTGAGCATCATCGGCGCGCCTAAGATCGCTCCGATGCCGATCTGGCTTTCGGTCTCGCCGGTGCTTGCAAAAATCGCGATCACCGGAATGAGAGTCTCCGGCAGCGCAGTCGCGATGCCCGCCAGAATGCTGCCGATGGCTCCATCGGAGATGCCGAGGCGGCGGCCTAACCACTCTACGCCATTCGTAAAGACCGCCGCCCCGCCGAGAATGATCGCGATCGAGAGAAAAAAGAGCAGCCCGGCAACTACCATGGGCGCCGTCCGATGCGCCGTTCAACTTCCCGTACAATCGTTCGCAGGGGCAAGCCGGTTTCCTCCGCAAGCCGCTTGCAGTCGCGGTACTCAGGCCGCGCTTTCAGCCTGCCTGCGCGTCCGCTGCCTTTCGCGACCTTGATCCGGACCGGTCCGAACTTCGTGGAGAGCTCAATGATCTCGCGCGCCAGGAGACGGCGCGACATCTCCTGGATCCGTACACCGAGGGTGGTGGTCTCGGCAAACATCACCCGGAGAACCGATTCGACCTTCACGGTATCGGTCAGTACGGTCAGGACAATGCCCGGACGGCTGCGCTTCATGATCACCGGCGTGAGGGTCACATCTAGAGCTCCCTGCGCGAGCAGCCGGTCCATGAGCAATTCATACGCCTGCGGATTCATATCATCGAGGTTCGTTTCGAGCACCATGATCCGGTCGGACTCCGCCGCGTTGGAAATTTCACCGAGGAAGACGCGCAGGACATTCGGCCAATCCGATGGATTGAAGGTGCCCGCGCCGTTTCCGACGGCATTCATCGTCATCGCCGGCATGGGCCCCGCGCCATGACTAAGCGTCGCCATGAGCGCGGCGCCGGTCGGAGTCGTCAGTTCGCGCTCCGGCCCTGCGGAGTATATTGGCAATCCTGTTAACAGATGGGCGGTGGCAGGCGCCGGCACAGGCAACCTACCATGATTCGACTCGATTGTCCCGGAACCGACGTTCATCGCCGAGCTATAGATGCCCTCAATGCCGAGGAGTTGGCATCCGACAATTGTTCCCACGACATCCACTAAGGAATCGATAATCCCCAACTCATGAAAATGCACCTTTGCAAGGCTTGTCCTGTGCGCAGCCGCTTCCGCTCTCGCTAAATTTTCAAAGACGCGGAGCGAATCCTTGCGTACGACCGCGGGAAGGCGCGCAGCCTGCAGAAGCCGCCGGATGTCTTGAAAAGTCATGGGCCGGTCCATCCCGTCCTGAACGAGGACGTCCACTTTGGTGGCGGGCAGCCCGGCGCGCTTCACGCGGCGACTCTTGAGGGAGAAACCGACAAGGCGCAATCCCTTTAGAGCCTTTGAGAGGTCGGCCAGCGGGAGTCCAAGGTCGACAAGCGCGCCCAGGCACATGTCCCCGCTGATCCCCGAAAAGCAATTGAAATAGGCGATTTTCATGATGACGATTTTATCAAAGTGATACCGCTATTGCCATGAGCCACAGGCGCTCCAGGCTTGAATGAATTGACAGTCTTCCGTCGATGTGATAAGAAAATGACTCTCCAGTATGGTCTCCCGCTTCTTCAACTCCTGGACAGTCGCTGTGGTGCTGATGGCGTGGCTCCTCGG
>VBON01000294.1 GCA_005877525.1 Nitrospirota bacterium | reverse complement strand
CTGATCAGATGGGTACTCCGGCGCCAGATAGCAACCTTGCTGGGTCCATTAGCGTTTGGTCGCCCACGACGGACGAACGCCAGTCCAGGCGGGAAGGGAATCCCATTCGGCCCACCGCATCCGGCGCTCCTCATCGCCGACCCTGATAAAGACAAAGGCGGCATCATCCTTGCCGGTTTTCGAATCAACGAACATTGCCGGAACGCCGTATGCGTCTCTGATGATCGCCGTATTTGCCATTCCGACTCCTGCTTTCTGCTAAGCGCTCGGATTCCTGTTGCCGGCATGTCACTTGAGGCGGACTACCACTGAATAATCACGGTGGCAGTGATCAGCGACGCAAAAAAGATCGGCAACAGCACCGGAGGCACCAGCCAATCACGAAGATCGAATTTGAGGGTATCTGACATGTGACCGCCTTTTTTGGTTAAGGCGGGAGCGCAACGCTCTCAGTCACCGATAATAGCCCGGGGCGCGCGGTGATGCGTTAAATATAGTGACTATCTGCCGAATAGCGAGGAGAATCGCAATTTGTTTTGGGGCAGAATCGTTAAGATGATGGTGGGTTCGAAAGCTTCGCGCTTCCCCTGACCGCGCTTCTCGAATCTATGTTGAGCGCGCGTTGTGAAAAATATTCGGCAGCTTTTCGATCGCGATAATCCGGCGGACTCGTTCGTAATTACTGACGACTTTGTGTCATCTGGCCGTATCAGCGGCGCGAAAAGCATTCCGATTTTTCGGCTCAAGATCGGCAGTTTCCACATGAGTGGAGGGCAAGCGGTTGCAGGTGAACTCATCAGCAGAGCGGTATCAGCGCGAACTGGCTTACCTTCTCAGCATCCTTTAACGAGGGCGCCTTAGTGCTTGAGCCGATCTATCTGGAACGTGAATTTGGCTTGTAACACCGGTCCGGTGTCATCCCTGACTTCGATAGCCATCCGGTGTCCCGCTCCATTGTGGGGCCTACGGGACGCGTCCCTCGCCATGTCTGCCAGCGAACGCGCGGCCTCTTCTTGCACAGCCTCCATGGTAGAGAGTTCCAGACCCTCATCGTCAGGGGTCAGTTCGTCACCGTCTCGCAAGTCGAAAAAGTATCGCTTCATAACAACGTCGAACGTCAGGAAACCAAAAGCGTTCCTAGCTGATCTGGGGCGGCCTAACAGGACCCGCGATTAGGCGGTAGGACGGCACCCAGGCCGTGTTCCAGCTTTCCATGGTCTGGTCGCAGACCGAACACTCGAAGCTGCTGATCTGGCGTTCGGGAGCCATAGACTCGGCGCGGTTGTAGACCGCTCCGCAAATACAGGCTCTGTGACGGGTCTCTTCCATTTGCTCATTATGCGCCGCAAATCGGAATTAAGACACTTCCAAATTCAACTTAGGACACCGGGGCTTAAATACGGACAGTACCGCCGGGCTATAAGAACAGGTCCGAAATCTAGGACATTTCCTGAACACGTTAGACGGCACACGACGGCTTCCGAGCCCTGCTGTCCGCTCCGGGGTCACTATCGGAATTGAATTAGCAACCTCGTGGGCCAAAGCCCTTGCGCCCCCGCGTCACAGGCTTATGTGAAGAGCGGCTAGCACTCGCTCCTTGCGACTGCCAATCCAGAAATAATCACAAAAGCCATGGAGGATCGCATGAAGTTCCGTCCGCTCCACGATCGCGTCGTGGTCAAACGCATCGATGCCGAAGACAAAACCGCAGGCGGCATCCTTATTCCGGACAGTGCCAAGGAAAAGCCCTCGCAGGGCGAGATCATCGCCGTTGGTCCGGGCAGCCGTGACGAATCCGGCAAGCTGATCCCGATCGACCTCAAAGTGGGTGATCGCGTGTTATTCGGCAAGTGGTCGGGCACCGAGGTCAAGCTCGATGGTGAGGAGCTTCTGATCATGAAGGAAAGCGACATCATGGGCGTTCTCACTGACGTTCCCGCCGCCAAAAAGAAGGCCGCTTAAGCGCTTTAGCCCGTTCCCTCGTCCTGAGGAGCCGGCGCAGCCGGCGTCTCGAAGGAAGAGACCTGCAATCGAAATCTCATCCCTCAGGAATCCGCCCAGTCGCGCGGCCCTTGGGTTATGGGCATACGGAGATCATTATGTCAGCCAAGGAAGTCAAATTCGGCGTTGATGCCCGCGACAGGATGCTGCGCGGCGTCGAAATTCTCAACAACGCGGTGAAGGTCACGCTCGGTCCGAAGGGCCGCAACGTCGTGCTCGACAAGTCGTTCGGCGCACCCCGCATCACCAAGGACGGCGTTACCGTCGCCAAGGAAATCGAGCTCGAAGACCGCTTCGAGAACATGGGCGCGAAGCTCGTGGTCGAAGTCGCTCAAAAGACTTCCGACCTCGCCGGCGACGGCACCACCACCGCCACCGTTCTGGCCCACGCCATCTTCAAAGAAGGTCTCCGCAACATCGTCGCAGGCTCTAACCCCACGGCCGTCCGCCGTGGCATCGACAAGGCCGTTGAAGCAGCGACTGAAAAGCTGCTGGCGATGGCCAAGAAGGTCACCAGCAAGGACGAAGTTGCCGCCGTCGGCGCCATCAGCGCCAACAACGACAAGGCCATCGGCGATCTCATCG
>VBON01000293.1 GCA_005877525.1 Nitrospirota bacterium | reverse complement strand
ATGGCCGAAAACTCTTTGAAGGTCTTCGGGTCGTTGCTGCGTGTAGCATGCTGGAGTCTATAGATCGTTTCGGGATTCCAATTGTGATGCTCACCCTGTATGCGGTAATGGATCTCCCCCCCGAAGTCGAGCTGATGGATAGCGGCGGGCCGATAGGCCATCGTGTGGCGGCGAAGTGTCTCTTCGCCGATCACGCGGATTCCGATCCCTTCCAGGCGTGAGGCCGTACCGGTAAAGTAGCGGTCTATAAGTTGATGGTTCAGTCCGATTGCTTCGAAGATCTGAGCGCCGCAATACGACTGCACCGTCGAGATACCCATCTTCGAAAAGATCTTTAGCAGACCCTTATTGATGGCTTTGATGAATTTTGTGCCCGCGGTCGCGGCATCGATTCCCTCCGGGAGGTAGCCGTCACGCTCCATATCCAGGAGGGTCTCAAACACGAGATAGGGATTGATCGTTCCCGCGCCGTAGCCGATAAGGCACGCGAATTGGTGCACGTCGCGCGGCTCGCCGGTTTCAAGAATCAGACCGACCTCCGTTCGCGTGCACTCGCGGATGAGATGGTGGTGAACAGCTGAGACACCGAGCAGGCTTGAGATCGGTGCCCATTCTTCATTGACGCCTCGATCAGAGAGGATTAAAAATTTGTAGCCGTCCCTGATGGCCTGGGATGCCTGCTGACAGAGGTCATCGACAGCAGTTTCGAGGCCCTCCGGCCCGTCGCTCACGCGGAACAGCATCCGCAACGTCTTGCTCTTAAAATGGGGATCGGCGATTTCCCGGATCTTCTCCAGCTCGGCATTCGTCAGAATGGGTTGCTGCACCTT
>VBON01000291.1 GCA_005877525.1 Nitrospirota bacterium | reverse complement strand
GAAGGTGCGAAGAGTATAACCCCATGTATACTCGGCGCTCAGGAAAAATGCGGCGATGAAGAACCCTCCGACGAGGTGGTAGATCGGCACGAAGACGCCGAGGAGGACGTTTCCTATGCGTCGCCAGCCTGCGGTTGTTTCGAGAGTTCTCACGGTGAAGAGGGAGAACCGGAAGGCGCATCTGATTCAGGCGTGTCCGGGGGCAAAGAGCCTGTCTTGGCAGGCTCAGGGCGGGCGGGTGCTGTGGGCAAGGAGCCTGTCTTGGCAGGCTCAGGGTGGGCGGGTGCTGTGGGCAAAGAGCCTGTCTTGGCAGGCTCAGGGCGGGCGGAGAGTTCTCACGGTGAAGAGGGAGAACCGGAAGGCCGATCTGATGCAGGCGTATCACTCAGCGCTGACGCCCCCGCGGCAGATTCTACCGCCGCGGCATCAGACTGCGCAGACGGTTTCGGCGGAAACGGCATCTTCTGGCCGTCGCGCACCCGCCCCACTTGGCAATCCCGGCAGATCCGGGGCCGATGCTTGAAGATTTTCCCACCACCTAAGCAACTGTAATGCACCACTTCTGTGCAGACAGCGCACCGTCCCCACCCGCCGCTCAAGAACGTGGTGTTCCGGTAAAGCCCCTTCTGACAGACCGGGCAGAAAGCAGGTTCGATCTCTAAGGTCAGCGCCTCTGTCCCTTGTTCCCATAGCCATCGCCAGCTCATAAGTAGGTGAGTCTACACAACGACCGTCATTGCCGCAAGCCTGGCGCTTGACAGAAATCACTCGCCCGCATAATACGGTTCATGCGATCTAGAGTCCTGCTTTCCGCGGCGAGCATTGTCCTAGACGGGTGCCTTACGACGCCCCTGACTTATGCCATCGACATGCACCCAAGCTCCGAGCAAGTCACAAGTGCTATTGAACGGGGACAAACCGCTGCTGCTGCGCGCACTCCGCCCGATCACCTATATACGTGGTTCGGTCCCGACAGGAACCAGACGAAGCCTCACGGCTTCCTGATGACGAAGCTCGATGCCCTTGCGGTGATGTCTGCGCATTTCGGGCTTCGCGGCCTTCGACCGTCTGACTTGGAACGCGATGAAACTCTCAGCGACCCGCACCTGCTGGTCAGCATTATTCTGTTTGGGGAACGCCGCGACTTCGCCGTGGACAGTTACGTCTTGTTGCTTCAAGGCGACCGCAAGGTTATTCCCGCAAAGGTGCGGTCTGACGGCACGGCCGCTCGGTCCAGCGCCTGGCCGTCCTCTCCTGCATATCGCGCCAAGGTCGTCGCTTTCTTCGCCTACAAAGATTTTGATCCGCAGGCGAAAACCCAGCTCGCGGTGTTTCCGCATAGCGGCGGCGAAGTCTCCTTCGACCTCGACTTCGCGGCCATTCCATAGAGACGCCTCGCTCTGCCCAGAGGGGCAATTTGGTGCGTTGACACCCTTTTCAGCCCTTTGCTAACCTGCGCAATCGTATGGACATCACGACCTACCTCGAGCAAAAACGACAGGATGTCGACCGTTTCCTCGACTCCGTCATTCCTGCAGAAAATTGCCCACCGGCGACCCTTCACAAATCGATGCGGTACAGCTTATTTGCAGGCGGCAAGCGCGTCCGCCCGATTCTTGCCATCGCCGCCTATGAGGCGGTCGGTGTTTCCTCGCCGTCGATTCTGCCCTGCGCGGCCGCGTTGGAGCTTGTCCACACCTATTCGCTGATCCACGACGACCTGCCGGCCATGGACAACGACGATTACCGCCGGGGCAAGCTCACCAATCATAAGGTGTTCGGAGAGGCGATGGCCATCCTTGCGGGTGATGCTCTCCTTACCATGGCCTTCGACCTTATCAGCAGAAATTCGTTGGACGGAGTTGACGCCGTCGCACAGATCCAGGTGGTCCAAGAACTGGCCGGCGGCGCCGGCAACGCAGGCATGGTGGCCGGGCAAGTCGCGGATATCGAAGCCGAAGGAAAGGATATTACCTTCGCAACTCTGGAAGGTGTCCATCGCTGGAAGACCGGGAAGCTCATCAGAGCCGCGGTTCGAATCGGCGGGATCCTGGCGGGAGCGTCACCCACCGCACTGAAGGATTTGACTGCCTATGCGGAGGAGATCGGTCTCGCGTTTCAAATCGCCGACGATGTGCTGAACGTGGTCGGCTCCCGCGAGGAACTCGGAAAGGACACCCATACGGACGCTTCCCGAGGCAAAAAGACCTATCCCGCCTTCTTCGGAGTGCAGGGCGCTCGGAAACTGGCTGATGAACGTGTGGTTTCCGCTATCCAGTACCTGCAGAACTTCGACTCGAAGGCGGACCCTCTCCGCGATCTCGCGCGTTATATCGCTAGAAAACACTAGCGATTTTTCGAAGATGCCTATGAAAGAGCTGGTGACAGGATCGACAGGATTCATTGGAGCCGCTGTGACTCGCCACCTGCTTGCGCGCGGCCTGGATGTCCGGGTTCTCGTTCGACCGACCAGTGATGTCGGAAATCTTCAGGGATTGCCCGTTGAGCGATCGGCGGGAGATCTTCGGGACCCCATTTCGCTTCGCCGGGCCCTGTCCGGTTGTCGTCAGCTTTATCATGTGGCGGCACACTATGCCCTCTGGGCCTCTGATCCTCAGATCTTCTACGACATCAACGTGGCCGGTACTCGGCGTCTTATGGAGGCAGCGCGCGAAGCCGGCGTTGAGCGCATCGTCTACACCAGTACAATTGGAGCTATCGGTTTGCCGGCGGGTGAGGGCCTCGGAACAGAAGAAACGCCGGTTTCAGTGCATCAGATGACGGGGCATTACAAGCGCTCGAAGTTCCTGGCCGAACAAGAGGTGCTAAAATTGGCGCACGAAGGACTACCCGTCATCATCGTCAATCCCAGCGCGCCCGTCGGTCCGCGCGATATCAAGCCGACTCCTACGGGACAGATCATCGTGGATTTTATGAAGCGTCGGATGAAGGCCTATATTGAAACCGGAATGAATCTGGTGGATGTTGATGACGTGGCCCAGGGTCACCTCCTGGCAATGGAGAAAGGACGCCTCGGCGAGCGCTATATCCTGGGTAATCGGAACCTTTCGCTTTATGAAGTCTTTGCCACATTGAGTCGACTGACTGGTATTGCCGCGCCACGCGTGAAACTACCTCGCGCGAGTATTCTGCCCTTGGCCTATGCCAATCAATGGCTTTCCGATTATGTCACGCACCGCCCGCCTAGGATTCCCTTCGAAGGCGTGAAAATGGCCAAGTACGTGATGCACTACGATTCTGCCAAAGCGATCCGTGAATTGGGATTATCGCAGACGCCTGTTGAAAGCGCGCTGGAACAGGCCGTGCAGTGGTTCAAAGATCATAAATATGCGTAAGCTAGTGGTCGCAATAACTTGTTGCGCAATACCGCTTTTAGGAACTGCCGTCTCGGCCGCACCTGTTAATCCGGAGGGCGCGGCGCAGTCCTGCCTTGGGCGCGGCATCACCGATCCGGCATCGGATAAGCTTAATGCCTGGGGCGAGAATTCGACGCGCGTCGGGATGTTAGAGAAGGTGCGACAACTTGCCGAAGCGGGTGGCATAAAAAGTCTCCTGGCGCTGGAAGTCGGGCTCGCCGGCACCTACAGCATCTATAACAGTGTATGGCTGGTGGAAACGTCTTCGGGGATCAAATCCTTGATCGTGGAAACGCCTGAGAAGGAGAGCAAGCTTCCCGAATCCCGAGAGTTAACCATAGACTCGACGGCCTATGCGCTCCTGTGGAGCGAACTGGAAGATCTTCGTGCCTGGGACACCCCTTCGGATGCCAAGACGGTAGGGCTCCGCGCGGACGTGCCCGTCTTCACTGCGACCTTCTGCCGGGATGGCCGCCTGCATCGGGTCCGCATTGAAAACCCGCCGCTTCCCACCTGGGGAAAGGATGACAGTTTCGAACAGGCGCGCCGCCGACACGACAAAAAGGCTCGCGAATTCATGCTCCGGCCGCGCGACCGGGCAATCGAAGCGATGCGACTGATTCAGGCGTTCTGACCACCTGATGGAGTTCCTCACCGTCCTCGGAAAGACCGTGCTGCTCCGCCCGTATGTGTTTGTCCCACTCATGCTGGCGCTCGCGATTTCGGTCTCCCTTATGGGCCGCACGCGGACGACCATTTTTTTTCTTATCACCTGGATGGTGGCATTCGCGTGCGAGTTTTCATCCACGCGGACCGGCATTCCCTTCGGCTGGTACTTCTATAACGACTCAACACGCGGACAGGAACTATACCTCAGCAATATCCCGTTTATGGCCTCACTGTCTTTTGCCTTCCTCTTGTTCGGCAGCTACTGTCTGAGCCTCCTGTTCCGCTCGCGGAGCCGCCGGCAAGGATCACAAATATACATTGCCTCCACCGCGCTGCAGACGTCGTGGTCCGTGCTCGCTCTCTCCGTTCTGTTCTTCGCCCTCGTCGACGTCATCATCGATCCGGTAGCCCTGCGCGGCGACCGCTGGTTCCTCGGCAAAATTTATTATTATCCGGAGGCGGGCGCGCACTTCGGCGTGCCCATCGCCAATTACCTTGGCTGGGCGCTCGTCGGCCTCCTTGCTTTGGGCCTGTTCCGGCTTCTGGAGCCCCGGTTGGGCGCCCCTCCTCCTGATGCGAATATGGCCGGCCCCTTGCTGCTCGGCGCCGCCCTCTACTTCGGCGTCGTGATTTTCAATCTCGCAATGAGCTTTTGGTTTCAATCTAGCAATGACCTTTTGGATCGGAGAGCCGCTGATCGGCTGGACCGGGCTCATGCTCTATCTGCCGGTCAGCGGACTGCTGTGGCTAAGGCTCGCCGAACGGGCGCCTTTGAAGACATAATCACCTGTCAGGCCCCTTTTTCTCAAGAATCACCCCGAAAAATCCGTAAAGAAGATGTCGCTTCGAAAGAGAATGCACATGGAAAAACCACGCCCATTGCCCCCCGATCCTGAACATCAGGCCATGGCTGACGAGCACATCAGTCCGGGGTTTCTTATTCTCTCCAGTTCCTTGAAATTACTGTACAGAGACCACCAATCTTGGAAGCTGTGTGGGCTGATCCACCGGATGCAGCAAGGTACAGTGGCGACCGGAGTTATCCCGCATGCGGTACTGCAAGTCTGCGCGGAAGTCGCCCGATTGATGCAATCCACAGTCCACACCACGGATTTGGACCAACTCCAGATCAAGCACGTTATTTCCGACCGTCGCACAGAGATTCTTGTCCTGGCGATCGGTCTCCCGGACGCAAATGATCCTGCTCGTTCCGAGATTCTCGTTTTGCTGGAAGAAGTGAGCCGCCCCCTGGTGGGCCTGCTCCGGGGCGCAAAAAGACGGTTTCAACTCACCGACCGCGAAGTGAACGTCGTTCAACATCTCCTAAAGGGCATGACGAACAAGGAAATCGCCAACGAGATGCACGTCACGGAGCAGACTGTCAAAGAACATATCAAGAACATCATGAAGAAGACGAAAACGCTCACCAGGACGGCGATCTTGCTGGCGGTCAGCGGCATGATTCCGCCCCAACCTCCGGACAGTCAAACCGCCGCGCGCTGACCTTTCATCTCGTAGCGCTCAAATCCTCCTAGGTTATGCACCCCGAAGTACGTTTATCCGCGAGCAACCGGCAAGTCTGTTCGGCGTCTGTATAGCAGCCATTGCCGGATGACCCGTGCCGTGGTAAGTTGACCAGATCGTCGCTGGAGTGTCTCGGCAAATGCTGCTGACGTTGATCATTGGTGGCGCCCTCATTCCGCTGGTCTGGTTCGTGACAGGCGCCATGCATTTCCCTCCCGTCTTTCAGATCATGTTCGTAATCTATGTCCTCCTGGGTCTCATGGTGTTCCTGCTGCTCGACGCTCCTCCTGTTCAAAAAGTCGGAGGCTGGAAGGCAGTCATCGCCCTGCTCGTGTTTTATGCGGTGATTTCGGCGGCATACGTTCTAGGCGCTTCGATCCTGCCTCAATATAATCCGGCTGTGGAGAAGGAAAAAATCGACAAGATCGTCAAGCCGAAGATGGAGACCCCGGAGCAACGCCAGGCCCGGCTGGAGGCGCTCCTGAAGAAGGCCGAAGAGCTGCAAACCAAAACAGATACGCTCCTGACTGCGCTCAACAGATTTTCGCCGCCCCAGGCAGCAACTGTCCCCTCCGCGTCTGCGCCGGCGGCTTCTGGCTCTGTAGACATTATCGCGCGCGGCATGGAGGTCTATGACCTTCACGAGTGCTACAACTGTCACAAGATCGGCGGTAAAGGCTCGGTGAAAAAGCGCGGGCCCGTTCTCGATAATATCGGAAGTTATTTGACACCGGATGACATCAAGAAGAAAGTCTTCGATCCCGGCTATTTGTATGCCGACGGCTTCGAAAAGGAGCACAAGAAAAAGCAGATGCCGGATAAATACAAAGAACTAATGACCGATGAGGAAGTGAACGCCCTCGCGGCGTATCTCGCCACGCTCAAAAACGGATCCTCTGACACCCCCAAACCGATCTTCGTGAAGACCAAAGTCGAGCACGGCTTCATTGTGTACGGGTACGTTCGCGACAAAACCGGTAAGCCGGTGC
>VBON01000290.1 GCA_005877525.1 Nitrospirota bacterium | reverse complement strand
ATCGCGGCCGCGTTGGGGACTGAACTGTCGATGAAGGAGATACGCTCAAGTCTCACCTCCTACGGGCACGCCGTGACCAGCGCCGGCGAGACCTTGACCGTCACGCCGCCCGCCTATCGGAACGATTTGATGCATCCGGTCGATATCATCGAGGACGTCGCGATCAGCCGTGGCTATGCGAGCTTCTCCCCAATCATGCCGTCCGCTTTCACCGTAGGAAGCTTGACGCGCATTGAGCAGCTCTCTGATAAGGTGCGGGAACTCATGGTCGGCTTCGGCTTCCAGGAGATCGTTTCCAACATCCTCGGCTCGAAGGAAGATTTGCTACAGAAAATGCGTCTCACCTCGCAAGAACAGGAAAGCCGTGTCATCGAGATCGACAATGTGATGTCGCAGAGCGTGGAAATGCTTCGGCAATGGATTCTACCGTCCTTGCTGCGCGTCGAAGCGACGTCGTCGCGCAGCTTCTATCCGCACTTTCTCTTTGAGGTTGGCGAAGTCGCGATCCTGGATGTGTCGGCTGAGACCGGAAGTCGAACCGAACTCAGGCTGAGCGCGCTCTGCGCCCACGCGGGCGCCAGTTTCTCCGAATGCCATTCGTTTCTGGAGCTGTTGTGCTTTTATCTGAACAAGGCGTACCGGCTGCAACCCAACAGCCATCCCTCGTTTCTGGAAGGCCGTGTCGCGCAGATTCTCGTCGGCGATCAGCCCATCGGCCTCATCGGCGAGCTCCATCCCGAAGTCCTGGAACGCTGGCAAATCAGCATGCCGTGCAGCATGTTCGAACTGACGCTGCAGCCGCTGCTGTAAGCGTCCTCGTTCCCGCCGCGATTGGCCTTCTAGTCCTATGCCCAATCTCTCACTTGGCTGGCAGCGCACGTGCAGGAAAAGCTGGGGAAGCTACGGCAGGGCGAAAAAGTTTCCTACTGATCGACGATGAGAACCATATGATCGTATTGCCGCCCCCAGGCGATGAAAGGCTAAGGAACAACGACTTCCGGCGGCTTTTCGGGAACCAGCAGCGGGTCGGCATTGAAGTACTGTTCGCGCAGATGCCGCGTCGTGTTCGCCGCAACGGTCCGGCCCACTTCGCTGGTTGGGTTCGGCACCTGACCGCCAAGCCTGACGATGGAATCGCGGATGTCGGCCAGACCTAGCACCGCATGGCCATCCAGTTTTGCATCAGGATGATTGTATTCTGCCTCGGTGGCGTTCCACGCCTTGAAGTAGGCGGCAAGGGCGGGCTGGCCATACCCTCCGCGATCGAGCGTGCTGGCGAGCTCCTGATACGTCGTTTCAGCCTGAGCAGGGGCGACTTTGACGGCGGCCAGGTAGCGCGAGACCCCCTCCACCAACTTCTTTTTCTCGATCGCCTTTTTCCCGGCTGCGCGGAGGGTCTCAGCGCACTTCGTCTCTGCAGCGGTCGGCTCGGACCTCAGCTTTTTAAGACCCGGAATCGGGCTGTCGGTGATGATCTTGAGTGGCGACCCCTCCTTGTCGAACGACTCTTTCAGGGCGGGACAGGGCGAGGGTTGTCCCTCCTTCGCGGCTGCCTGGGGACCGGCGGCGTAAAGCTCGGGGGGCCCAGCCAAGGGCATGAAGAGGACAAATCCCAAGACAAGCAGGATAAGCAAGCGGCTGTCCATCGCTGAATCCTCTCCCATTGCTATGCCGCCGCGGATTTTTGTTGGCCTTTCGCCGTGTCGATCAACTCGGTAAAACCGCCGGGATCACGGATGGCCATCTCAGATAAGACCTTTCGATCCAGCTCGATGCCGGCCTTCTTCAGAGCGTGGATAAACCGCGAGTACAGCATGCCATGGCTGCGGCACGCCGCCGTGATACGGGAGATCCAGAGCCTTCGAAAATCCCGCTTCCGATTGCGGCGGTCGCGATAGGCGTACTGCTGCGCCTTGTCCACCGCTTCCGTAGCGGTACGGAAGAGTTTGCTCTTCGCGCCGTAATAGCCTTTCGCAAGCTTGAGTCGCTTTTTGTGACGTGCGCGGGTCTTGGTCCCGCCTTTTGCGCGTGGCATGCTTCAGTCTCCTCTTCTCGTATCTACTTGGGTAACAGCGCCTTGATGCGGTAGACATCCCCTGGCGCCACTGGAACCGAGCGCCCGAGCCGGCGCTTCCGGCCCGGCCGTTTACTCGTCAAGATATGCCGGGCATTCGCCTGGTGCCGCATCAACTTGCCGGTCCCGGTGCGGCGAAACCGTTTCTTGACGCCTTTGTGAGTTT
>VBON01000289.1:577-3196 GCA_005877525.1 Nitrospirota bacterium | reverse complement strand
ATCTCGTCCGTGAACGAGGGCAAATTTCGAGTGGTCAGCCAGTCCATCGTGGAGGCTTTAAATCCCTTGATCAACATGTCGGCCACGTCGCTGCGCTTTCAGGCCGAGAATCAAGGAGGGCCGACCTCCACACGGGCGATTTCCATCGACATGCAGGTCTATAAGAAATTATCCGAGGCAATCAAGGCCACCGACAGTACCGGGCGCGTGAAGGTCGCTCAGGGGGAGCGTGGGGTCACCGTTAGTATTACGGACACGATGCTTTTCCTGCCCGGGCAAGCCCTGGTCTTGCCGGAGGCGCGGGAAACCCTGAGCCGGGTGGCCTCGGTCTTGAAGGATTTTCCCCATCAGATTCGCATTGAGGGCCATACGGATAACGTCCCCATCCACACGAAAGAATTTCCGACCAACTGGGAGCTCTCGGCCGCGCGGGCATTGAACATCACCCGATTTTTGACCGAGGGCGGCTATCTTCCTCCCGAGCGGTTGGCAGCCAGCGGGTATGGGGAGTTCCATCCGGTAGAGCCCAATGATACGCCCGAGGCACGATCGCACAACCGTCGAGTCGAGCTGGTAATTCTTAAGGCGTTGAAAGGCGAGGGAGAAGGAAACCAGGTCATCTCGCCGATAAAAGCCCCGTGCGTCGTGACCGGACTGCCGGGAGGATGCGAGGAGCAGGGGCCATGAAGCGCGTTCCCCTTCAGGAAGTGGCGCCGGGAATGGTCCTGGTCAAACCAGTGACGAATTCTGCCGGTCATGTGGTTGTCGCCGCCGGCATGACGCTCAACGAGCCATTGATTACCCATCTGGAGCGCTTGGGCAAGGCAGCGGTCTATGTGGAAGGCGCGCCTGACGGGGGTGCAAGCAAATCTTTTGAGGAGCTAGAGGGGGAACTCGCCGGTCGCTTTCGGAAGGTCAAAGGTGAACCGCAGCTCGCCCGCATTCACGAAGCCATTCGCCAATTTCTGAAGAGCCAAACCGAAGACCGCCATGACTGAAACGGAACAGGCAGACCTTAAGCACCGGATCGAAAGGCTCGGACAGCTTCCGACGCTCCCTCAAGTTGTCCACAAAATTATGTCGATGATCGATCGGCCCGAGACCTCCGCGGAAGGGTTGGGCCGCATGATCGAGAAGGATCAGGTCCTATCGGCGAAGGTCCTCCAGCTCGCCAACTCTCCCTTTTACGGATTTCCCGCTCGGATCGCCTCGGTCAGCCATGCGGTGGTCGTGCTCGGTTTGAACGTCGTGAAGGGCCTGACCCTCGGCGCCACCGTGTTCGATATGATGAAGGCGGCAGGGATGGACCAACTCTGGCGCCATTCCCTCGGAGTGGCCATGGTGTCGCACCTGCTTGCCACCAGGGTCGGTCAGAAGAATCCTGAAGAACTCTTTGTCGCGGGTCTACTGCATGATCTTGGAAAGGTCGTGATGTACGTCAAGCTCCCGGAGACCGCCTCCCGGATCGAAGCAGCGGTGCGAGACCGGGATGTCTACATGATCGATGCCGAGCGGGAAATTCTCGGCCTGACCCATGCGGATGTTGCCGGATGGCTGGCATCCGCCTGGCATCTGCCCACCGTGCTGAAAGAGCCCATTATGTATCACCACCAGCCTACGCTGGCGAAAGTGGCTCCCATGCAGACGGCAATCGTGCACGTCGCCGACGTGCTGGTAAAGGCCATGGGCTGCGGTTGTTCGGGCGATGCGCTCGTGCCGCCGTTATCCTCCGAGGCCTGGACGGCGATGAACCTTGACGATGAAAGCTTGGCGGCCTGCGTCGCGCAGGCCGCTCAAGAATTCGAAACCATAGACGATTATCTATGATGGTCCCATTACACCCACCCGCCCCAGGTCGGCATTTTACCCGCCCGCCCCGACGCGCCGAGACGCGCCGTTGTCCCGTGGGACCGACCTCTTCCCCGTTGCAATGACGACGACGGCCACGGCGTCCCGCCGCGTGCTCCTGTTGCACGGTGACCCCAACGAGGCTTCGCGCTTGAACGAGGTCTTGACCAAAGCCGGATTCGCCGTTGAAGTCACCAGCGACCCCGATCCCGCGCCCGCGGATCTCTTCGATCGCCCGCCGTCGATGGTGCTCGTCGCCGAGGGGACCGGCGGGCGCTCTGTCGAGACGCTGGCCCACGACCTGAAAGCCGATCCCTTGCTGGGCCGCCTGCCGATCGTGTTTCTGATTCGCGATGTGCGAGTGGGGGACGTAGACTGGGAAGATCTTGCCATCGATGACTACATCACGATCCCCTACTCGCCCGATGAGGTCGTGCGTCGGTTGCGCCTATGCCTGAGCCGAATGTCCCGCTCGCTGGACGCGAATCCCCTGACCGGTCTTCCCGGCAATACTTCCATCCTCTACGAAACGACGCGTCGGATCGAGACCGGCAGGCCCTTTGCTCTGGCATATCTTGACATCGACAACTTCAAGGCCTTCAACGATCGCTATAGCTACGGCAGGGGCGATGAGGTATTGGTGGTGACGTGTCGCCTGATCAGTACCGTGGTGAGCGAAAGCGCCGGGCCAGAAGGTTTTGTCGGACACATCGGGGGTGATGACTTTGTATTAATCAGCCCGCCGCAGGCGATGGAAGGTATTTGCCAAAC
>VBON01000289.1:0-531 GCA_005877525.1 Nitrospirota bacterium | reverse complement strand
CGTAGACCGCCGGGGCAACCGGGAGCAATTCCCGATAATGACCCTGTCTATCGTGGTGGTCTCAAGCGAGACGCAGCCGATTACGCACCCCGGTGACATCAGCGAGCGGGTCTCCCAATTAAAGAAACAGGTCAAGGCTCTGCAGGGCAGTAATTATCTGTGCGACCGCCGGAAGTGATTCCAGTCGCGTCAAGAGTTTGGCTCTCACGTTTAGGGTCTGACCGGTCTTTCCGCCCGGCAAAATCCACCTATCTCTGCGCGACCTCGGACCAGGGACTTGGGCCGAGCCTTCTTTCATGGGGCCACATCTCCTAGCGTAGAACGCAGGACTCGGCCCTACATTCTGAGTTTCCCTTTCGGACTGCCAAAATCCCAACCCTCTTCTAAAGGGGGCACATGGCTTGCTTTGATCCTATACGACTCGGAGATAAAACATGGATCGAGGCGTGTACGCGATAGTGTCGGGAGCCATCGGGCAAGAGCGCCGGTTGGATATCGTCGCCAAGAACTTAGCAAATGCCCAAAGCGTGG
>VBON01000030.1 GCA_005877525.1 Nitrospirota bacterium | reverse complement strand
TGCGTCCTCTCGGTCTGCTCGCCGACGGTCGCGGTGAGTTCGTGTTCATGTCCGTTCCGCATGACCTTCACCAAGGCTTTCGTGCCTACCGGCGTGCGGGTGACCGCTCGCTGCAGGGAGGCGGGATCCTCGATCGTCGCTCCCTGGTATCCCACAATCACGTCGCCTTGTTTAATGCCCGCCTTGTCGGCCGGGCTCTCCTCCGCCACATTGCTCACCAACGCGCCCTTCGTATCTTTTAACCCAAAGGACTTCGCCAGATCCTGGTTCAGGTCCTGAATTCCGATCCCCAAGAATCCGCGCACGACCTTGCCGTTCTTCAACAGGCTGTCAAAGACGGGCTTGGCCATACTCGCCGGCACCGCGAACCCTACGCCCTGATATCCTCCGGACTGAGAAATAATCGCCGTGTTGATGCCGATCAACTCGCCGCTGGTATTGACTAGCGCTCCCCCCGAATTACCGGGATTGATGGCGGCATCCGTCTGAATGAAGTCTTCATACTGCGTGATGCCCATTCGTCCGCGTCCCAGCGCGCTCACGATACCGAGCGTCACGGTAGAATTCAGACCAAAGGGATTTCCGATGGCCAGCACGTATTCCCCCACCTGAAGCTTCGAAGAATCGCCCCAGTTGGCATAGGGCAAGTTGCGAGCGTCGATCTTCACCACCGCCAAATCGGTTTTTGGATCGGTCCCCACCCCCTTACCCTTGAACTCTCGTTTGTCAGGCAGCGTCACGGTCAACTCGCCGGCGCCATCCACGACATGGTTGTTCGTGACAACATAGCCGTCCGGCGACACGATCACACCGGACCCCATCCCCCCTCCCCGATGCTCACGGGGCTCCATTGGTCCCTGCGGTCCGAAGGGGCCCTGATGTCCAGATGGACCTTCCGGACCAAAGGGAAAACCAAAAAATTCCTCAGGATTCCGATTTCCGGGTCCGCGAGAATCCCGAGCACGCACGGCTCTTGAAGTGATATTGACCACCGCCGGCGTCATGGCTTTCGCCACCGCGGTAAACCCCGGCGCGGACGTTTTCACACCTTCCGGACCTGCCGGCACGGGCGCAACAATCGGTGTTGACGCAAACAACGCCGACGGGTGCGAATAACTGACGTATTCGCCCCCTACGAAGAGAGCGGCACCTAGGATCGCCAGCGCCGCGATCCTCCCGAGATTACGACGAATCAGAGAATTCATAAGCTCCTCCTTCATTCTTGTGTCTGTTTGCCGGACCTGACGCTTAATCTCGCAAGCTATGCAGGCCATTGATGCACAGGCTAGCAGGGCAGCATGAGAAGGGGATTAGGATGGAATTAGACTTCTCTAACCGGCGGGGACTGCGAGCGGCAGGATCAGCGTGAATCGAGAGCCTTTGCCAAGCTCACTGTGTACCTCGATACGTCCCTGATGCACCTCGGCAATCCACTTACAAATGGCCAAGCCGAGGCCTGTCCCCTTCGGATCGTGAGCACGAGCGTCGTCGGTGCGATAAAAGCGGTCAAAGATACGGCTCTGTGCTTCGGCCGGGATTCCGATGCCATGATCAGTGACGGTAAGCCGCGCGACGCTCTCCTCCTCCTCAAGCGCCATCTCGACCCTGCCCCCCGGCCCGGAGTACTTCACGGCGTTCTCGACAAGGTTTAGAACCAGCTCTCGCAGCCGCAGTTCATCCCCGAGCACTGTGGCCGGCTGCACCAGTGTGATGAGCACTTCGATGCCCTGTTCTTGACCAAGCACGGCTGCCTGCCGCTGAATGTCCTCGACCAGCACGTCGAGCCGGACCGGCCGGCGCTCCATCCGGATCTCCCCGAGATCGGCGCGGGACAGAAACAAGAGATCATCGATGATCCGCGTCATGCGGTCGATCTCCTCCAGACTGCTCTCCAGGACCAGCCGGTAATCCTCCGCGGACCGGGGCCGGCGCAATGCCAGTTCGGTCTCTCCCTTCATGACCGTCAACGGCGTTCGCAGCTCGTGCGAGGCGTCGGCGCTGAAGCGCTGAATCTGCCGGAAGGAGCCCTCAAGCCGGGCGATCATTTCATTGAACGTGCCGGCCAATCGACCGATCTCATCGGAAGATTGTGAGGCCGAGAGCCGCTGCGTCAGGTCACCGGCCGCGATGCGGCGCGCGGCTTCCGTGATGGCTTCCACCGGCCGCAACGCCCTCCCCGCAAGAAACCATCCTCCCCCCAGCGCGACGGCGAGCGCCAGTGGCCCGATCACTAACAGCGTGAACAGCAGATGGTGCAGCATCTCTTCCACCTCGCGCAACGAGGTGCCGATTTGAAGGATGTGGGTGAGTGTGCCCTCGTATTGGATGGGAACAGACAGGAGGCGGATGGGCGGCTCTTGGGGAAAGCGCGCGGATTCAAACACCGCTCGGCCGGCCAAGGCGGCTCCCAGCGCGGTCCGACTCAAGGGAATGTCGCGCCGGCGTATGTTCGGCGATTGAATCGTGATCGTTCCCGTCGGGCTAAAGATCTGAAAGAATTTATCGAGAACCGCAAGCTCGGGGAACTCGTCCACCAGATCGTCGAAGCGGACATACGGTCCCACACGGCGCTCTTCAAGCGCCTTCACCGCCACGGTCGCCGCCTCTTCAAGCGAGCGATCCACCTGATCCTTTAACCCCCGTGCCAGGACCATATAAAGAGTCCCGGCGAAGATGGCCAGGATCACACCCAGCGCAATGCCGTACCATAAGGTCAGCCGCACTTTCAGGGCGATCCCCCTCGGCGCTGCGTGTATCTCGTCTTGAGAGTTCATTGAGCCTTCAGGACGTAGCCGGTTCCACGCACCGTATGGATCAGCTTGCGGTCCCACCCGCGATCGATCTTGTTGCGCAGGTAATTCACGTAGACATCGATCACATTGGTAAAGGTATCGAAATCAAGGTTCCACACGTGCTCGGCGATCATCGGCCGGGTCAACACCCTCCCGACGTTCCGCATGAGATATTCGAGCAGCGCGTACTCCTTGCTCGTGAGCTCGATCCGCCGGCCACCGCGGGTCACATCGCGCGTGGCGGGGTTCAGGATCAGATCCTCGACCTGCAGCACCCCGGCCGCTTCGCCGGATCCACGCCGCAGAAGGACGCGCACCCGAGCCAGCAGCTCTTCGATGGCGAACGGCTTAGTGAGGTAATCGTCGGCGCCGGCATCCAGACCTTTCACTTTCTGATCGACCTGCGAACGTGCGGTCAAGATCAGGACAGGGGCTGTGATCTGCTCCTTGCGCAACACTTTGAGGATCTCGAGACCGGGCAGGCCAGGTAACATCAAATCGAGAATGATCAGATCGTAGCATCCCTCCTTCGCTTCCCGAGCGAACGCCAGCCCCTGCATCCCATCAGCGCAGACATCGACGGCATAGCTCTCCTCTTCCAGCGCCCGCCGGATGAAGGAGGCGACTTTGGCCTCGTCTTCGACAAGTAAAATGCGCATATCGGAGTGGATTATAACAGAGCGTCTCGGAGGGGACAGATTGAAATCTGCCCTCCGGGAGAGCTTCAGTGATAGATGTACAGGGGCGCGTGGTCTTCGATCACGCGTGACTCGCTCTCGATCCTCGAGAGAAGGTGCTTGGGAAGGACAAACTGCGCGGCGCATAGAGCGCCCGTGAGATACTTCAACGACCCATTGATCCGGCCCCCCATCCGACCTTCGTATTCACCCGCGCTATAAGGCTCCGACAGGCGTTCCTTGGACGCGACTTGAAACCCCCAGGGGAGCCCGAAGCAGGGCACTGCCGCCGTGTATGGCCATACGGTGGGAAAGGTTGTCCTCAAGGTTCTGTAGATCGCGCTGAAGTTGAGAAGATCATGCGCAGCGACCGTTCCGGACTGCAGGGCGATGACGCCAGCGGGAGACAGGCGGGTGGTAACCAAGTCGTAGAACTCACGGGTATAGAGGCGGTAGCAAGGACCTTCTTCAATGGGGTCCGACAGGTCGATGATAATCGCGTCGAAGACATCCTCATGCGTCTCCAGCCAGCGCCGGGCATCCTCGATAACAATTTCGGTCCGCGGATCCTCGAATGCGCCGGCGTGAAACTCCGGCAAGAACTTGCGCGAGACCTCGATGACTTCCTGATCCACATCCACCATGACCGCTCGCCTGATCGATCGATGCCGGAGCGCTTCGCGCAGGGTCGCCCCCTCCCCGCCCCCGATGATCAGGACGCGCTCCGGATTCGGATGGGTCAGTAACGCCGGATGAACGAGCGCCTCGTGATAGATGAACTCATCCCTCTCCGTCGACTGGACTTTGCCATCCAGGACGAGCGACCGGCCGTAGTCGCCGAACTCGATGACCTCAATGTGCTGAAAGGCAGTGTCTTTGGAGAGGAGGACCGTTTTGACGCCGTGGAGGTGTCCTTCGTCCGGCCCTAAGACCTCAAGAAACCACTTGGAGTTCTTTCGGACGGCCATAGGCGAAGATCCTCTTTTCGTCCTTCGTCACTTTGGCCGTCTTGGTGGTCGGCAGCATTCCGCGTTTCAGTTCCATCATCGAGGGCTGGCGGGACTGAAATTTCTCCACGAAGTACTGGGCGGCGATTTCCGGGCAAAGCGTTTCACCACAGGTGAAGATATCGACGGCAGCGTATCCATGCTCCGGCCATGTATGAACGGCCACATGGGATTCCGCGATCACAACGACGCCGCTGATGCCGAAGGGACTGAATTGATGGAAGTGAGTACCGATGATGGTGGCTTTGGCGATCTTGGCACCGGCAACCAAGATTTCTTCCACTCTCTTAATGTCGTTGAGGAGTTTGGTGTTGCACCCATTGAGCTCCAGCAGCAAGTGCCTCCCTAGTGCGTGCAATCAGGTTACCCCTTTCATGAGAGTGGCCAATTTTTTCTCTATCGAACCTCCTACCCGGTGTTTCCCGAGATCAGGCAAAAATTTTGTGTGACTATAGCGGAACCCTTTCAATTGTCAATAGGATTTTTTTCCCTGCACCGCAACCTTGACTGCTCTCACGCGGAACCTATAACATCCGGTCTGTCGAGTCTCCATGATCCAAGTCGAACATCTCACCAAACGCTACGGCCCCAAGACCGCGATCGACGATGTGACCTTCGCCGTCGAAAAAGGCGAGGTCCTGGCATTTCTCGGACCCAATGGCGCCGGTAAAACCACCACGATGCGGATCCTCGCCGGGTCCCTGCCGGCCACCTCCGGCACGGCGCGCGTAGCCGGCTACGACTGTTTCGATCAGCCGATGGAGGTAAAACGGGTCATTGGCTATCTTCCCGAAATCCCCCCTCTCTATACCGAGATGACCGTCACCGAATATCTCACCTTCGCCAGCCGAATCAAGGCCGTTCCGGCATCACAAATTGCGAACGCGGTAGATCAAGTGATGCAACGCTTAGGGCTGGGAGAGGTGCGGGGGCGCCTGATCGCCAATCTGTCCCGCGGTTTCAAACAGCGCGTTGGACTCGCGCAGGCCCTTGTCCATAATCCTCCGGTTCTGATCCTTGACGAACCAACCGCAGGCCTCGATCCCAAACAGATCATCGAGATCCGCGAGTTGATCCGAGAACTTGCCGGATCCCATACCATCATCCTGAGCACGCACATCCTGCCGGAGGCGACGGCCGTCGCCAGACGGGTCGTCATCATCCACGAAGGGCGGATTGTCGCTCAAGACTCCCAGGAGCGGCTCTCGGCCCGTCTGCGTCGGTCGGAAAAAGTGAGCCTCATGCTCAAGGCCCCGCCACCCGAGGCCCGCGATCAGCTTGCGCTGCTGCCGGGGGCTCTGTCGGTCCAGCAGGAGGACGCGAACACGTTTCTAGTCGAGGCGGAACTCGGACGCGACCTGCGAGACGATCTGGCACGCTTTGTGGTCGCGCGCCGGTGGGGCCTCCTGGAACTCAAGCTGGTCACAATCACGCTGGAAGATGTGTTCCTTCGGCTCACCCAAGAGGAACCGGCCAGCGAATCCGTCCTCCACTCTGCTTCGCAAGAGGGGGACAGTGACACGGGGGAGGTGCAGGTATGAGTCCCGTGGGAGCCGTCGTCCGCAAAGAGCTCAGAACTTACTTTGCGTCCCCCATCGCCTATGTTGTCGCGGGTGTATTCTTGTTGTTGTTGGGACTCCTGCTCTTTCTGCCGATTCTGGCGATCAGTAATCAAAGCCTGCAGATGTTGCGCCTCCAGGGCAACCTTCCGGACATCAATCTGAATCAGCTCGTCTTGCGACCGGCCTTTGCCAATATGGCGGTCGTCATGCTGCTCCTGGTCCCGATGCTGACCATGCGACTGTTTGCGGAGGAAAAGAAACTGAAAACGATGGAGTTGCTGCTCACCTCGCCCCTCACCATCACGGACATCGTTGTGGGCAAATTCGTGGCGGCCTTCGCGGTCTTTGCCGGCATGCTGGCGTTGACGGCTCTGGGCACGGCCGCCCTGGGCGCGATTGCCGATCTTCGATGGGCGCCTGTCGGCACCGCCTACCTCGGTGTCCTTCTGCTTGGAGGCGTTTTTTTAAGTGTCGGCCTCTTGGCCTCAGGCTTGACCGAAAATCAGGTCATTGCCGTGGTCTTAAGCTTCGGCTTTTTGCTGCTGATTTGGCTGTTCGACTGGGTGGGGCAACTGGTCGGCGAGTCTCCGTTCGGAAAGCTGTTGTCCTATCTCTCGCCGCTCGGACATTTTGACAATCTGGTGAAGGGGCTGGTGGACACGAAGGACCTAGTCTACTTCGCCGCGGCCATTATCTTTAGCCTCTTCCTTACCCATCGCGTCATTGAATCGCAGCGATGGCGGTGATGGCTCGGCGCGTCACTCTGGTGTTGGGCATTCTTGGCGCGATCCTGGCGTTCGCTGGTTTGATCTTGTATATAAAGGCCCCGTACGACAGCATCGCGATCGCAACCCTCGAAGCCCTGGCAGTCACCTGCCTCACGATTTTTCTCATCACGCACTTTGAGCTGCTCCGGAAGGTCTCAAGGCGACGGCCGGTTCGATTGGGCTTCAATAGTGTCCTTCTCGTCTTGCTCTTTGCAGTAATCCTCGGCATCATCAACTTTCTCGCCGCCCGTCATGATGTGAGGTGGGACTTTTCAGAAACCAAACGCTTCACGCTGGCGCCGCAGACGGCTCGGGCCCTTCGGGACCTGCCTCGGGACGTCAAGGTCACGGTGTTCACCAACGAGAAAGGGCAGTTTGGGATCTATAAAGATCTCTTCGAGAACTATCAGTCGCGCAGTCCGAAGCTGACTGTGGAGTTCGTCGATCCGGAGAAGAAACCGGGCATGGCCCGGCGCTACGGCATCACCCGCCTTGATACGGCCGTTGTGGAAAGCGGCAAACAGGAGACGCGCGTGACCGCGCCGACCGAGCAGGAGGTCACCAACGCCCTGTTGCGGGTGACCCGGGATGAGAAAAAGAACATCTACTTTTTATCCGGGCACGCCGAGCACCAGTTGGATGACAGTTCGGAAGCCGGCTATGCCTTTTTGAAGAAGGCGCTTGAGCAACAAGGTTATACCGTTCTGTCGCTTTCTCTCTACGAGTCCAAGACCGTCCCGAGCGATGCGAACCTGCTGGTCCTGGGTGGCCCTCAGCGGCCGGTACCCGCGCAGGAGCAGGTCTTGATCGCTGACTACGTAAAGGGCGGCGGCCGGCTGCTTGTCATGGTGGACCCGGGATCGAAAGCGGGCCTGGAGGGCCTCCTTGCCAGGTGGGGTCTCAACGTCGATGCGCGCGTCGTTCTCGATGAGCAGAAAATCCTGAACGGCGATTTGACCATGCCCGTGGTCAGCACCTACGGCACCCACGAAATCACGCAGGACCTTGGCAATATCCTCACCGTGTTTCCCGATGTTCGTCCGATTCTATGGGATGGCACCAAGGAAGCCGACTGGGAATTTCACGCCCTGGCGAAATCCAGTACTCGAAGCTGGGCAAGCCCCGAAGTCAAAGGCCAGATCCGGTTCGATCCTGCGAAAGACGCCCAGGGTCCGTTTACGGTGGCCGCCGTGGTGATTGCCCGAAAGGAGCCGGCCGCGGGAGCCCGGCGCTCGGCGGTCGTCATCATCGGTGATTCCGACCTCGCGAGCAACGCCTTCTTAAACCTCGCTCCCGGCAACAACGATTTTGTTCTGCATGCCGTCGGCTGGCTCGCCGAAGAAAAGGGTCTCATTACGATCACTCCCAAGGACACCGGTTTTGCCACCTTCCTGGTTACACCTTCTCAGGCTGTCGCCCTCCTGGCGCTGCAAGTCCTGGCGCTGCCGAGCGCCTGCCTTGTCGCGGGCATTGTCATGTGGCGCCACCGCCGCCGCCTCTAGCGCCTCTCCATGTCGCGCTCGGTCCTTGTCCTGTTCATCCTGGCTCTCGGCTTGGGACTCTATCTCTGGCTCGTCGAGATGCCCATGGAACGGAAACGGGCGCACATCGAAACCGAATCCAAGCAACTCGTGAACTTCAAGGACAGCGATGTTCAAGGCTTCACTTTGCATTCTGCGACCGGGGACCTGGAAGTCAGCCGCAGCGGCGGTGATCGAGCTGATGGCTGGACCATCATACAGCCAAGGACGATGGAAGCCGACCGGCAAGCCGTCGACCAGTTTTTGCGCACGCTGATCCTGGCCAAGGTCTCCCGCATCATGGACGACAGCGGGACAGATCTCTCCGCGTATGGCCTCGCCGTTCCCTCCATGTCTGTCTCGATGCGCTTGCCCTCCGGCAACCAGACACTCCTCTTCGGGGATGCCGGGCCACTGTCATCCTCGCTGTACGCCAAGCGCGAGGGAGACTCCAGAATCCTGCTGACATCGTTGTCCGCACGTGAGATCCTCACAAAGGGATTGCAGGACTTCCGGCGCAAACGGGTCCTCGAATTCGATCCGGCCCGTGTCACGCGGTTGAAGATCGCGAATCCGCATGAGGTCGTGATTCTCTATAAAGAAGGTCAAGGTGAGAAGGCCACCTGGATCATCAAAGCACCGCTGGCGACGACCGCCGATCAACCCGAAGTACGAAGTTTATTGTTCGGTCTCGAAGACCTCAAAGCACAGGGTTTCATCGATGACCCCCAAGAACGCCGGGCAAAGAAAAAGGAGCTGCAGACTCCCTTGACCACGATTACAGTGCACGAAGACTCACCGGGCAGGGACACAGTGGAGACGGATCAG
>VBON01000288.1 GCA_005877525.1 Nitrospirota bacterium | reverse complement strand
GTCCGAACCGGAGGCGGCTTCCGCAAGGTTGGTGGAGTAACGGTCGATCGCCTTGAGCGCGACCGCTTTTTTAAGATTTTCGGCTCGTCGCCCCGCGCCGATGACTTTCTCGACCAGTCCCTGCTGCTTGCAAATCATGCCGAGGGAGCCTCCGAGCAGGCCGACTCCCACGATCGTCATCTGTTTGAAGATTGGAAGAGCCGCCCTCATTCAATCTCGCGGTCGACCGCTTCGGCAATCCGCCGCAAGTCCTTCATCAAGTCTTTAAAGCGCGCCGGCTTCAGCGATTCCTCGCCGTCACACAGCGCGCATTCCGGATTGGAATGGACCTCAATCAACAAGCCGTCAGCGCCGGCCGCGACGGCCGCTTTGGCCATAGGGGCGACCAGGTCCCATTTCCCGGTCGCATGGCTGGGATCAACAATGACCGGCAGGTGCGTAAGCGCTTTCAGGGCGGGGACTGCGGAGAGATCCAGCGTATTGCGGTAATGCGACTCGAAGGTCCGAATTCCGCGTTCGCAGAGCATAACGTTCTTGTTCCCTCGCGACATGATATATTCTGCCGAAAGCAGCCATTCCTTGATCGTCGCCGATAACCCTCGTTTCAGCAGCACCGGCTTATCGTAGCCGCCCACTTCCTTGAGAAGCTCAAAGTTCTGCATGTTGCGGGCGCCGATCTGAATGATGTCCGTCTTTTCGAGGAACAGCTCGATGTCGCGGGGATCCAGAATTTCACTGACGATCGGCAGGCCTGTGAGCTTCTTCGCTGCCCCCAGAAAATCCAAGCCTTCGTTCCCTAGCCCTTGAAACGCATAGGGCGAGCTGCGCGGCTTGTAGGCCCCGCCGCGGAGGATGTTGGCGCCGGCGGCCTTCACCTCCTGCGCAATGCCCACGGTCAGCTCTTTCTTTTCCACGGCGCAAGGCCCCGCCATGATCGCCAGCTGCTTGCCGCCGATCTTCACGCCGCAGACATCAATGATGGTGTTGTCTTTCTTAAACTCTCGGCCCGCCAGTTTCCACGGCGCGA
>VBON01000287.1 GCA_005877525.1 Nitrospirota bacterium | reverse complement strand
GCAAAGGGCTCTCCGGCGTCACAGTGGGACGCGACGTCGGGATCCAAGGGGATGCGCACGAGGAACGGCACTCCCATATCTTTCGCCGCCGCTTCCCCACCGCCTTTTTTGAATACCTCGATCTCTTTATGGCAATGGGGGCATGAGAGACCGCTCATATTCTCCACAATCCCGATAACCGGAAGCTCACTGTCTTTGACGAAGTTCACCGATTTCCGTGAGTCGAGGAGCGCCACCTCCTGAGGGGTCGTCACGATAATGCAGCCGGTCACGTCGCCGATCAGATCCATCGTCGTGACCGATTCATTGCCGGTCCCCGGAGGCAAGTCCACAAGGAGATAATCCAGCTCCTGCCATTCCACCCCGCCGATGAGCTGGTTGATGAACTCATATTTGTACGCGTCTCGCCAGACGATGGGATCATCGGAGTTCTGCAGGAGGAAGGCCATAGAGGCGACTTTAATGTTATAGGCCTGAAACGGGATGATGCCGCCGCCGGCGCTGACCTTGAGCTTTTGGCCTTCCCCGCCGACCATCTTGGGAATATTGGGGCCATGGATGTCCATGTCTACCACGCCGACCTCTTTGCCTAGGAGAGCCAGGCTCACGGCGAGATTCGTGGTGACGGTGCTTTTTCCGACGCCGCCCTTGTTGCTCATGACGAGGATCTTGTGACGGATGACGGACATCCGCTTGTTCACGAGCCAGCGGCTGTGTCCTTCCTTATCCTTCTGGCAGGTCTCGTTCTCATCGCATAACGCGCACGCCCAGGTGTAGGTGCACAACTGGGAGGCAGAGTGCGAAATGATCGGAATTTCTCCAGGCATGACGTTATCTCCCTTGTATCTTGTCGATCGTATGCTCGAGCACCGGCAGGACCACACTCAGGTTTTCTTTCGCGCCGCGTGGGCTTCCCGGAAGATTCACAATCAATGTCTTCCCGCGGATGCCGGCCGTGGCTCGCGAGAGGACCGCGGTTTGCACCTTTTTCAAGCTCTCCCAACGCATCGCTTCGCCGATCCCCGGAATTTCCTTGTCCGCTACTTCGCGCGTAATCTCCGGGACGATGTCGGTCGGCCGCACACCGGTGCCCCCAACGGTCAATACCACATCAGCCACTCCGGCCTCGGTCAGTGACTTCAGCCGCTCGCGAATGGGCGCCGCGTCATCCGGCACAACCTCATACGATAGCAGTACTGCGGGAATAGACTCAACCAGCTCGCTCAACGGCTTTTTTCCCTTGTCTTCTTCCCGGCCTTCGGCGATTTTGCTGCTGACCACAAGAAT
>VBON01000286.1 GCA_005877525.1 Nitrospirota bacterium | reverse complement strand
TGCGTTCTTTGACCTTCTCCAGATCGTAATGGTCTTCATCGAGAACTTTGGCCGCGACCTTGATGTCGAGTTTATCTGTGGTTTTCTTGCTCCACGGCAATTCCACCATCCATTCTAAATAGGTTCGGAGGGTGGCGGCTTCGGCGGTGTCGGGATGCATCTTTTCCAGACGCTTGAGCTGCTTTTCCGTCTCCTTGAGGACTTTTTCCGGCATCTTGGCTGCTTGGATGCCGCGCCGGAATTCCGCCACCTCTTCGGCCCGCTCGTCCAATTCGCCGAGTTCCTTCTGAATCGCCTTGAGCTGTTCGCGCAGAAAGTATTCGCGTTGGGTCTTATCCATCTCGCCCTTGGCCTCAGCCTGGATCTTCTGTTGCATTGACAGGACTTCGAGCTCTGCAGCAATCAGCTCACTGACCCGGCGTAGACGCAGGACCGGATCGTCCAGTTCAAGGATCTCCTGTGTGGCTTCCACTTTGAGTCCCAGATTCGAGACTGCCATATCGGCAAGGCGCCCTGGATCCTGGAGATTTTCGATGACCACCATCACGTCCGGCATCAAGATTTTGCCGAGGCTCACGAGGCGCTCGAGTTGTTCTTTGACGGTCCGCAGCAGCGCCTCAGCCTCCAGGGTCCTCGGGGGTTTCTCCTCGACCAGGGTCTCAATCCGGACTTCAAAGTAGGGAGTGTTCTGGACGAACTCGACGATGCGGGCCTTGGCTAGGCCTTGGACCAGGATCTTGATCCGGTCGTCGGGAAGTTTCAGCATGCGCGTCACCATCCCCACCGAACCGACGGCATGGATGTCCTCCTGAGACGGATTGTCCACTTCTAGAGAGCGCTGAGCCGCGAGCATGATAATGCGATTTCCTGCCACGGCTGCCTCGATGGCCTTGATCGACATGTCCCGTCCCACGAATAACGGCAGAACCATGTAGGGAAACATCACTATATCACGGATAGGCAGCAGAGGAAGTCTGTCGGGAATCTTCACCTGTGATGGCTCGGACTGCGTTTGCTGCGTCTGCTCGGCCATGACCACGCTTTCGTTAAATGCTGAGTTGCTTAAGATAGCGGGCGAAGCGCTCGCCCAATTCCGGGTTCTTCAGGCCGAATTCCACGGTCGCCTTGAGAAATCCCAGCTTATCGCCGGCATCGAAGCGCTTTCCTTTAATGACCCAGGCGTACATCGGTGCCCGCTTGGCGATCGTGCGCAGAGCGTCGGTGAGTTGGACCTCTTGATTCTTTCCAGGCGGTGTCTTTTCCAGGACGGCAAAGACTTCAGGAGTGAGAATGTAGCGACCGATCACCGCCAAGCGCGAGGGGGCGTCGGCGGGGGAAGGTTTTTCTACCAGGTCCGTGACCTGAAACAGGCCGTCGCCCGCTGGCTTTGCGGTGATTATTCCGTACTGCGAGACTTCATCCAATGCTACCTCCTGGACCCCAATAATGGGCGCCCGAAGTCGATCATATACCTCCATCAATTGCGCGATTGCCGGAACGCCGGCATCGATGATTTCGTCCCCTAACATCACGGCAAACGGCTCGTCCCCGATCAGATGCTGGGCACACAGAATCGCGTCCCCGAGTCCACGCATGTGACGTTGCCGAACATAACAGAATCTGGCCAGATCCGAGATCCTGCGAATCTCCTTTAGCAAGGCGTCCTTCCCCGACTGCTTGAGGGTCTCTTCCAACTCATAGGAGATATCAAAGTGATCTTCAATGGCGCGTTTTCCCCGACCGGAGATCACAATGATGTTCCGGATGCCGGCCAAAGCCGCCTCTTCGGCGATGTACTGAATAAGCGGCTTGTCGACCAGCGGCAGCATTTCTTTCGGAGAGGATTTGGTGGCGGGTAGAAAGCGAGTCCCTTGCCCTGCAGCCGGGATCACCGCTTTCATCACGCTCAACGATGACATGATCCAGGAATTCTAAGGGCGCATCCCCCCAAAGTCAAGGAAACCCCATATCAGGCCACGCGCCTTTTTCGCTTTACTTCCAAGGGGCTCGTCTGTACAATTTCTCCATTTTTACGGCCGTTTTTGTGAAGCTTTGGGTCTTCACGGCAGGCGCAGAAATGCAACGGAATCAGGGGGCGCAACGGACTTGTGCATTT
>VBON01000285.1 GCA_005877525.1 Nitrospirota bacterium | reverse complement strand
GCGCCCGAGCAGGGGCAGGAAACGATCCGACGCGCGCAGGACTGCGGGGATCGAGCCTTTCAGATCGGGATCGTGGAAAAGGGTGAGCGCGCGGTTCGCTATGCCTGAGAGTCGGATGCGCATAGGTGTTTTGGCCTCCGGCAGGGGCTCCAATCTCCAGGCGATTATCGACGCGATTGAGAAGCGGACGTTAGACGCCATCCTCGCAGTGGTAATCAGTAATAAGGCTGAGGCGCCGGCGCTGGAGCGCGCACGGAGCTATGGAACGCCCGCCGTCTTTTTGGATCCTAAAACAACAGCCGATCGAGAGGCCTACGATCGGATCATTCTGGAACAGCTGCGCCGGTATGACGTGGAACTTGTGGCGCTCGCCGGATACATGAAGATCGTCACCTCGGTCCTGATCGAGGCCTACGCCAATCGGATAATGAATATCCATCCGTCACTGCTTCCCGCCTTTCCTGGATTAGCCGCCCAGAAGCAGGCGCTGGACTGGGGCGTGAAGGTCTCGGGCTGCACCGTGCACTTCGTGACCGAAGGGGTCGATGCGGGGCCAATCATTCGCCAAGCGGCCCTGCCGATTCTAGAAGAGGATACGGAAGAAACCTTGGCGGCGCGTATCCTGGTCGAAGAGCATCGGATCTATCCACAGGCTCTTCAGCTCTTCGCGGAAAAGCGACTCACGGTCGAAGGTCGAAAGGTGCGAATTCGCGAGAATAAGAGTCCCCACGGAGCATCGCTTCTAGCGTCGGACTCCTGAATTGTTGTATACTTACCCCCTTGTTATGGAACGGGAGGGGGGTTAGCTCAGTTGGGAGAGCACGACGTTCGCAACGTCGGGGTCGGGGGTTCAAATCCCCTACCCTCCACCATACCGAGCTTGCTCGACCCGGAGGCGTGCTGATTTGATTAACGCCGACGGGATGTTATTCTGATTCTTGTCCGTTGTGGGCTTGCGCATACCCGGCCTTTCGAAGGATGCCGGGATATTTAATTCCTGAGAGTCTCTTTAAGGAGTCATGATCAGCACCGAGGCTTTAACCAAGTACATCCAACAGTGCATGCCCGATGCGTCTGTTTCCGTAACGGACCGGACGGGCACCATGGATCATTTCAGCGTTCGTGTTGTCTCGGATGCGTTTCAAGGGAAAAGCCTGTTGGACCGGCATCGGTTAGTCTATGAGGCATTAGCCGAGCCGATGAAGGACGGTCGCATTCACGCGTTGGAAATTAAAGCAGAAATAAAGACGACAACGTAAACCTCAAGAGGAGAATGTCATGGCAGATCCTATTCAAGAAGAAATCGAACAAGAGCTGAAAAAACATAAGATTCTGATTTACGGCAAAGGCACCAAATCAGCCCCTCAATGCGGCTTCACGATGGAGACGATGCAGTTCTTCGACAGATATGGGTATCCCTATGAACTCATCAATGTTCTGCAGAACCCGGCCAAGCGGGATGTGTTGACGAAGATGACGAATTGGCCGACATTGCCCAAGGTCTTTATCGACGGGAAGTTTTACGGGGACACGGACATTCTGGATCCTATGGAGAAGAACGGCGAGATCGAGCCTCTTCTCAAAGACGCGTTTAAGAAGGAATAAGGTCTCCGGGCAGCTCCCGCGCGCGCGAACGATGATCACTGAAGAAGTAGTCCAAGGTGCCCGGCAGTATTTGATGAATACCTATACCCGCTACCCGATTGCTCTGAGCCGGGCGCAGGGGATGCGAGTGTGGGATGTTGAAGGACGAGAATATTTAGATTTTCTGGCCGGGGTTGCGGTCAACGTGCTGGGCCATTGCCATCCGAAGGTCACGCGCGCGATTCAACAGCAGGCCCAGCACTTACAGCAGAGCTCTAACCTCTTTTATACCGAGCCGCAGGTGCGGTTGGCAAAGATCCTCGTTGATCATTCGTTTGCCGGCAAGGTCTTTTTTGCCAATAGCGGGGCCGAAGCGAATGAGGCGGCGATCAAGCTCGCGCGCCGGTGGGCGCATGAGCGCGACGGCCAGGGCCGGTTCGAGATCGTCTCAATGCTAAACTCCTTCCATGGCCGAACGTTGGCAACGCTCGCTGCCTCCGGACAGGAAAAACTGCATACAGGCTTTGATCCCTTACCAGCAGGCTTTCGCTACGTCCCTTTTAATGATGAAAAGGCGTTAGCCGACGCGGTTTCGACGCAGACTGCGGCGGTCATGCTCGAACTGGTGCAAGGGGAAGGCGGAATACGCGTCGCCGCGCCCAGCTTTTTAAAGGCCTGCCGGGACATTACGCGGGAACGCGGGGCGCTGCTGATCTTCGATGAAGTACAGACAGGTGTCGGCCGGACCGGCAGACTCTTTGCCTACGAGCATTACGGGGTCGCTCCGGACATCATGACACTTGCGAAAGGCTTGGGGGGAGGAATGCCGATCGGCGCCTGCTTGGCCACTGATGCGGCCTTCACACCCGGGAGCCATGGGTCGACCTTGGGCGGAAATCCTCTTGCCTGTGTGGCCGCCATCGCGGTCCTTGAGGTGATTCTTGAAGATCAGGATATTCTCGGGCATTGCGCGCGTATGGGAGAGCACTTCCTCAAAGCGCTTAAGGATCTCGAAGCAGGTTGCCCGGCGATCACGAACGTGCAAGGGCTTGGGCTGATGATCGGTGTCGAGGTCACGGTGAACGCGCATGACCTTGTCCACGATCTTCGGAAACGCGGAATCTTGGCTAACGCCACGAGCGAACACATGCTGCGGTTCGTGCCGCCTCTCATCGTGACGCAGGCCGAGATCGATCGCCTCGTCGTTCTTCTCGGCGAAGTCATTGAGGCCCGCCGGTGATCTCGTCCAAGGCGCATCTCCTCGCAGTCCACGATCTGTCCCATGACGAGATCCTGGCTCTCTTTCGAGAAGCCGCTGATCTCAAAGCGCTGCGCCGTCGCGCCCTGTCGGCGTGTCGGCGCAACTGTTGAGCGGCAAGACGCTCGGACTGTTTTTCGAGAAGCCGTCGACCCGTACCCGCGTCTCATTTGAGGCTGGCATGAATCAGCTCGGAGGCCAATCACTTTTTCTGTCGGTCGCGGACGTTCAGATCCGGCGCGGAGAAAGCGTCGCCGACACCGCCCGCGTCCTGTCGCGCTACCTGGATGGCCTCGTAATTCGATCCTATGAGCACCATACCGTAGAAGAATGGGCGAAGAACGCCACGATTCCCGTTATTAATGGCCTCACGGATCTGCACCATCCTTGTCAGAGTCTGTCCGATCTGTTTACCATCCGCGAGAAGAAACGGCGGCTAAAGGGGAGAAAGATTGCGTATGTCGGTGACGGCAACAATGTCGCGAATTCTCTGCTGGAAGGCGCGGCCATCATGGGCATGGCCATCAGCATCGCCTGTCCGTCCGGATACGAGCCGGATGG
>VBON01000284.1 GCA_005877525.1 Nitrospirota bacterium | reverse complement strand
CGTCGGCTCTGACGAGGCCGCAGTCGCCTGTACAACTCGCCGATGCACCGCCTCGTGTTTAGCCAACCCAAAGTCGAGGATCTTCGCCTGACCACGGCTCGTGACGAAGATGTTGGCGGGCTTGATGTCGCCGTGAATGATGCCCCGGGAGTGGGCGGCATCCAGCGCGTCGGATAACTGAATTGCGAATTCCAGCACAGTTTGCGAGTCGATCGGTTTCTCCGCAATACGATGCTGCAGGGTCTCGCCCTCCAGATACTGCATGACGATGAATGGCCGGCCTTCGTGTTCCCCGATCTCATAAACTGTGCAGATATTGGGATGGTCCAGCGCCGAGGCCGCGCGCGCCTCGCGCTCGAATCGCTCTAGCATCTGCGGATCGCGGGACACTGCTTCGGGCAGGAATTTCAGAGCCACCTGACGGCGAAGCTTCAGATCCTGCGCCTCAAACACCTCTCCCATGCCGCCTTTCCCCAGCAGGCGAACGATCTTGAATCGTCCGGCAATAATCGAACCGGCGGCAAAACGCTCCGACTTGGGAAGCTCAATCACCGGCTTGCTCAGAAAACTGCCCGCCTGCTCGTGGTTCAACAAGAGCTGCTCCACCTGTTCGCGCAGATCTTCTTCCGGGCAGGCGACAGCCAGAAACGACGCCCTCTCTACCGCAGGCTGCTGCAGGACAGCATCGAACACAGTCTTCGCCCGCTGCCACTTGTCAGGCGTGATTTCCATGGCGCTGTTTCATCACCATCGGACTAAATTGTTTCGGACCAACCCTTCACGAAAGAAAGCAAACGATCACTGCGGCAACCCGATCCGATACATCAGGTCCTTGAATCGCGGATCGGAGCGGAGGCGGTCCCACATGAGATCGGTCTTAATGCCTGTAATCTCGTAATTGTGTTCCTGGTATGCGCTCTCCAACCATGCGAATGCTTCATCTTTTTGTCCGAGGCACTCGTAAAAGTAAGCCATCAAGTCCGGCATTACATGCCGTTCACGGACTACTTGCTCCAGTTTCCGGAGTAACTCTCGTAAAGCCCCGGTATAACCTGATTTCGCATAACCACGCCTGAGTGCGTGGGCTAGGCCGTACTGCTCCTCGTACCCCGAACCAGTGAAGAATCTTTCCCAGGCGAAGATCGCTTCATCGTGCATGCCCTTCTCTTCATAAAGAATTCCAAGCTGCCAATTGTCGCCTGAATTCGGATTAACCTCCACAGACCTGCGCAGCACGTCAATGGCTTGATCCACTTGCCGACTATGATAAAAAGCCTCGTTCATGAGCTCATTGAATGGATCAACTTCCTGCGCTGCCAGGTGCTCCTTTTCACCTTCTTGCATCCTGCCGACAGAGTCCAGGAACCAGGCATAAGAGAGGTGTGCTTCTGATGAGTTCGGGTTGAGCTCTATAGCTCGTCGATACTCTTTCTCGGCTCCTATCCAGTCCCAGTCGTACTGTAGCTTCGTCTGTGCCAGAAGCAGGTGAGCATCGGATGACCTTTGATCCATCTGCAAAGCTTGCAGAGCCGCAGTCTGCTCCTTCGGAAGGATCTCGACGGGCGCAACGTCGACAACACCGAGACAGGCGTAGGCATGGGCCAGGCCGATGTAGCCAAGCGCAGTCGGTTCCGCGCTAATCGCTTGCTGGAACAACTGGACGGCTTTTTCACATCCTCTGGGGTGCTCTAAGTAATATTTGCCTTGAAGGTAGAGTTCGTGGGCCTGAAGATTTACAGGCTGGGAGGGATGCACACGCGCTTCCTCATGCTGAGGCATCCTTACCTGAATTTCACTGGCAATGGCATTCGCTATCTCACTCTGCAGCGCAAGCACTTCGCGCAAGTCTCGGTCGTAACTCTTGGCCCATAACGTCTTATCCTCGGGTGCGTAAATGAGCTGGGCAGTGATCCGAATCCGGTCGCCCGAACGTCGTACCGAGCCCTCGACGATTGTGTCCACGCCCAATTCCTGCGCGATCTGGGAAAGCGGCTTGTCGGCATTCTTGTAGCGCATCACTGATTTGCGTGAGATGACCTTTAACCCGCTGATTTGCGACAGATCGGTAATCAGCTCCTCAGTCATGCCCTCTGCAAAGTAATCCTGCTCCGGGTCATGGGAAAGATTTTCGAGCGGCAATACTGCCAACGAGCGAATCTCAGGAGCACTCGGTTTCGTTGAAGCCCTGCGCCAAAGCCAAACGGCAGGCCCCGCCGCGGTGATTAGTGCGGCAGCTAAGAAGAATGCGGCCCATCCTCTCGCCGGCAAGCGACTCCACGGACGTCGAGGCACTGGTCTCGTTACCACTCGCAAGTGACCGGACTCCGTATCACGCTTCAGCCGCCTCAAATCCGCGCGCATGTCGGCGGCGTGCTGATACCGCACGTCGCGATCTTTCTCCAACGCCTTGGAGATG
>VBON01000283.1 GCA_005877525.1 Nitrospirota bacterium | reverse complement strand
TCTACGAATCCATCTTTATCCTCCGTCCGTCCTTGGCCGATGACGATATCAAAAAGACCTTGGACAAGGTTAAGTCCACTGTGGAAAAAGCCGGCGGGACTATCGAGCACCTCGAGAACTGGGGCAAGAAGAAGCTCGCGTATGAGGTAAAGCAGGAAAAAAAGGGCGTCTACGTTCAGCTCCACTTTCGAGGCAACGGGACGGCGGTCAGCGAATTGGAACGATTGTTTCGGTTGGAAGATGTGATTTTAAAATTTCTCACCGTCAAGCTTGAGGCACCGCCCCCGCCTCTTTCCGGAATCGAACCTTCCTTGGAACCTGAACATGGCCGGGTTTAATAAGGTCATCCTCATGGGGAATCTCACCAGAGATCCAGAGATCCGGTATGCTCCCAATGGCACCCCCGTCGCCAACTTTGGCCTGGCCGTGAACCGTCGTTATCGTCAGGGCGAGGAAATGCGCGAGGACGTCTGTTTTGTCGATATCGTCGTCTTCGGAAAGCAAGCGGAGACATGCGGACAATATCTCAGCAAGGGCCAGGCGGCCCTCATTGAAGGCCGTCTGCAGATGCGCAAATTCGAGACGAAGGATGGGCAGAAAGTGACCAAGCACGAAGTGGTGGCCGAGAACGTACGGTTTCTATCGAAACGGACCGATCAGGGGGCGGAACGCGAACCCAAAGAACCGGTTGAAGATGTCGCTCGTTATGAGCCGGATGATGCCCTATGAGCAAAATTAACGTCCTGAATGTAACGTCGGGAGGATAACAGAACGTGGACCGAGGACGATTCTTTCAACGCCGGCGTGTCTGCCGGTTCTGCCATGACAAAATCGCTATTGATTATAAAGATGTCGGCTTGATTCGCAATTTTCTGACAGAACGAGGTCGTATTGTTCCGCGCCGGATTTCAGGAAATTGCATGGGACACCAACGGGAGCTCACGATTGCGATCAAACGGGCGCGAACTATTGCCCTGGTCTCCTTCGCGGAAGAGCGGTAGGTCCGCCGCAGCGATGCTCGGCCACCGGACAGCAACGGGAACGCTGACCATGACCCAGGTGGGTGTCTCAAATATTCCCGACGAGGGATTGACGTTATCCTTTCACGAAGATGCCGCCGCCCTGGACCTGACAGCGCCCGGCGCGCGGTTTGTTCAGCCGGTCACCGCGGATGTATTGTTGAAGAAGGCCGGGGACGCGGTATCAGTGACCGGACGTCTTGCCCTGTCAGTGATGTTTGAATGCGTCGACTGCCTGCGCGAATTTCTGGCTTCTTTCGAGATTCCCGTAGAGGCTCAGTATCTGCCTGGCTCGCCGTCCCTCGTTGCCGGCGAGCACGTCATGCCGGTTGAAGAAGCGGAGAATTACTATTATCGCGACGACGTCATCGACTTAGACGAGCTGGTTCGCGAGGAGGTGTTGCTGGCGATGCCCTACAACCCACTCTGCAAACCGGACTGCCGGGGATTGTGCCCGCACTGTGGTGTCGATCTCAACACGGAGACCTGCCAATGCGCCCCGCCGCCGGACCCCCGGTTGGCTGCCCTTCGCCAGTTTTTCAAAAAACCCTAGCGGTTACTTCCAGAGGAAGGATCCTATGCCGAATCCCAAACATAAACATTCCAAGGCGCGGCGCGACAAGCGTCGCACGGCGAAGGTCAAAATTCGCACTCAAAGTTTGTCGATCTGCCCGCAATGTCATCAGCCCAAGCCCCCGCACTATACCTGTTTGACGTGCGGAACCTACAAGGGCCAGGAAGTCATCGCGGTCGAAGAGTCGTAGGTTCAGATGAAAATCGCGCTGGACGCTATGGGAGGCGATCACGCCCCGGCGGCTGAAGTCGAAGGAGCCGCCCTGGCCGTCCAAGAATACGGCCTCGAGGTGGTACTGGTCGGCGACAAGAATTTAGTCACTGAAGAACTGCGTCGCCAAGGGTTCCAGGGTCTTTCCGGCCTTACCGTACATCACGCCTCGCAACGGGTCGAAATGCACGAACAGCCCTCGCAGGTGGTCCGCCGCAAACGGGACTCGTCCATCTGGATCGCCACCGAAATGGTAAAAAAGGGGGAAGCCGCGGCGGTGATCAGTGCCGGCAATACCGGGGCGACCGTGGTCACCGCCTTTTTTCTTCTCGGGGTCCTCAA
>VBON01000282.1 GCA_005877525.1 Nitrospirota bacterium | reverse complement strand
GGGCTTACATCTGCGGAGAGGAGACCGCATTGCTGGAATCCCTGGAAGGCAAGCGGGGCTTGCCTCGCACCAAACCACCGTTCCCGGCGACACACGGCCTGTTCGGCATGCCCACGGTGGTGAACAATGTCGAAACGCTGGCGAACCTGCCGCACATCGTCAACCAAGGGCCGGAATGGTTTGCCGCCCTCGGCAGCCCGCCCAAGAGCGCCGGCACCCGGGTGTTTTGCCTGAGCGGGCATATTAAACGGCCCGGCAATTACGAGGTGCCGATGGGCACATTCCGGGAAATGATTTATGAGATCGCCGGCGGCATGCGAACTTCGAAGCCTCTGAAAGCCTTTATCCCGGGGGGCGCCTCCGCGGCGTTCCTTACCCCGGAGCATCTCGACGTAAAAATGGACTTTGAATCGGTCGCGCAGGCGGGCTCGATGTTGGGTTCCGGCGGCGTCACGGTGATGGAAGAAGGAACGTGCATGGTCTGGGCGGCCGAAAACCTGTTGCACTTCTTCTATCATGAGTCCTGCGGGAAGTGTACGCCCTGCCGGGAGGGAACCTCCTGGCTGTTGCAGATCCTCGAACGCATCGAGCATGGCCTCGGCCAACCGAAGGACATCGATACAATGTTGCGCCTGTGCCCGAACATCGCGGGACGAACGGTGTGCGCATTCGGCGACGCCGCGATCGCGCCGATTCTCAGCACGCTGCAGTATTTTCGTGACGAGTACGACACCCATATCCGGGAGCACCGGTGTCCGTTTCGAACCGAGCCGTCACAGATGCAACCGGCGTTGACGGCGGCAGGGATGCATTGATGGCAGACATGGTGAACGTCCTCAT
>VBON01000263.1 GCA_005877525.1 Nitrospirota bacterium | reverse complement strand
CCACCAGGCGCATCATGACCTTCTTGTCGTTTGAGACCAGCGTGATCAGGAGCCCATTGAGGATATAACGGGCATCGTTGTCCCCGACTGCAAACATGGTCTTTCGGATGAGGGAGGCGAACCCACTCCCCGATATGGAAACGCGACCTTCGCGCTCAACCGTGGGAAGCGCCGGGAAATCGGTGCCGGGAAGACCAACAATTTTGAATTGGATCTTGCCCGCCTGGATCTGCACCCAATTGTTGTCCTGGGTCGTGATCGCGATCTCGCTGTCGGGCATCTCCCGCAGGATCTCGAAGAGCTTTCTGGCGGAAACTGACACGCTGCCGGGCTCCAGGACCTCTGCCTTGTAATGTCCCCGGATCCCGATTTCAAGATCGGTGGCGACCAGTTCAACCCCATCCTGCTTCGTCTCCAGCAGAATGTTGGAAAGGGCCGGCATCGTATTCCGCTTCTCTACAACCCCCTGGACCCGTTGAAGGCCCGTCAACAACTCGTCCCTGGCTATCCTGATTTTCATGACCCGTCCCCCTGTCGGCTCAGGCGCCTGCAATCTGGCGCTTCAATTCCTCAAGTGTGCCCTGCAACCCAGGATTGCTCTCTTTGGCCTTTTCGATCTGGCGGCATGCGTGCATGATCGTTGTATGATCCTTCCCACCAAAGTGCCGCGCAATTTCGGGATACGACTGCTGCGTGATCTCCCGGCACAAATACATCGCCATCTGTCGGGGATACACCAGCGCCTTGGTCCGGCGCTTCGACTTCATCTCCGAGACCTTGATGTGGAATCTGGCCGCCACCACCTCCTGTATGGCATCCAAGGTCACCACCCGCCGGGCATCGTTCACTAATTCCTTGAGCACATTTTGCGCCAACTCCATGGTGATAGCCTGCCCCGTCAATGCGGCGTAGGCGCCGAGGCGGATCAGCGACCCTTCGAGCTCGCGAATATTGGATTTGACATGGGTCGCCACAAACATCGACACCTCATCGGGCAAGACGATCCCTTCCCGCTCCGATTTGTCCCGTAAGATGGCGATGCGCGCCTCCAGCGGATACGGTTGAATATCGGCGACCAGCCCCCAGTCCAGCCGGGAGCGCAACCGCTCTTCCATGTCGGCAATGTCCTTGGGATAACGATCGCTTGACAGGACGATTTGCTTGCGGGCTTCGTATAAGCTATTGAAGGTGTGAAAAAACTCTTCCTGGGTCGCCTGCTTGCCGGCAATGAATTGGATATCGTCGACCAAAAGCATGTCGATGTTCCGATAGCGCCGGCGCACATCGATCATCTTGTCGTACCGGATGCCGTTGATGACCTCATTGGTGAACTGTTCGGAGGTCACGTAGGCAATCCGCAGATCGGCGCGTCCCATCACCAGATTGCCGATCGCGTGCATTAAATGAGTTTTGCCCAACCCGACCCCTCCGTAAATCAATAGAGGGTTATATGAGATCCCTGGCGATTCGGCTACCTTCAGACTCGCTGCTCGTGCTAGCTGGTTGTTGGATGCCGCGACGAACGTGGCGAAGGTGTACCGCCCGTCGAGATGGGCTGTTCGTTTTCCCTTTAAGGCGGCAGCCTGAACCGGCCGATCCGGCTCGGGGGCGCTCGTCAGCTTTTCGCGAGACTCTGCTTCGGGAAGCACGTAACTTACTCGCACGGCCGTCTGTCCCATCGCAGTGCCCAGAGCCTCCTCCAAGAGGTTCTGGTAGTGGTCACGGATCCAATCTCTGAAAAACTTGTTCGGGACTGTGAGGGTTGCCTGATTATCATTTATATTTCCTATAGATAGCTCTTTAAACCAAGTCTCAAATACTTCCTGAGAAGCGCGCTCTTTTAGTAACACCATGGTTTCTTGCCACAGGCTTACCAGGCGCTTGTCAGCTCCCATCGTGTTCATCACTTCACAAGTTTTTCACAGCTGTGGATAACTCACCGAACCATCTCGCTTGGACAACTTCTCCGAGGATATGCACAACCCCTCCCAGGATACGCACGTGTCTTCTTTACCGGATGCACAGCCTCCCCTCAGATACGTTAACGTGAAAGTAGTGGAAAAGACTTTTCATTTCCGGACTCCCACCGTACACACAACCACTACTCAGTCTCCTCCTCCGCCTCATTTTCTTTACTGAACATTAAGGACCAAGAGTCACGTGCATGTTCACCAGGCGACAACCTTATCAGCTGTAAAGATCAGGTCGAGTAATCGTGAATAGGACACGCTCTCGCCATTATCAGAAGAAGAGGGGTTGGTCATGCGGTACATCTTGACGCCGCGGAGTTGGGGCAACTCTCCACTGGACGATAGAACGACGGCCAT
>VBON01000262.1 GCA_005877525.1 Nitrospirota bacterium | reverse complement strand
ACGCCGCTGTGGCCCAGTAAAGAATTCGACGAGAGTTGGCTCCCCGGGCAGGACTCGAACCTGCGACCAGCCGGTTAACAGCCGGCTGCTCTACCAACTGAGCTACCGGGGAATCTCAGGTGTGAGAGGGGTTATAGCATAGCTCCCGGGCGAGGAGCAATTATTCGGCACGCCTCTAGAAGCCCGCGATGCGTCCTTCGTCCTCGTCGATGTCCTCGGTGGATCCTTCGTCGCCACCGATGCCGGCATAATGGCGGGCCCAGGACATATAAATATTCCCGCTATCCTTCAGAGTATCGGCGTTCTTCGCGACTTGATGGATCTCGCTTGGATCCTTCCCGACAACCTGAAGTTGTCCCATATAGTCTTTAAAGGCCTGGTTGACATGCGCCATGGCTTCCGCCACTTCCTGGATCGACCGTCTGATGTCGTCATTCATAACTGAACCTCTTTCCTTCAATTAAAAAGCCCCACGACGCCGGCGCCATGGGGCTTTTCACAATCGTATGAGCAGGAATTACCCTGCGTAAGCTTGGCCGAGACCCGCCGCCTCTCCCTTTTTCTGAAGGAGCTTCCCGTCGGCCCCCATGGCCAACATCTCAATGGCTTGGTGCTTGGCCGCGTCGCAGACGACCTTGCAGAGTTCGCAACCTTTGCAGACGTCGTTAATCACTCTGGCCACCATCTTTTGGGTGTCGAGAAGAATGCAGTCCGCTTCAGGACAATACATGATGCAAAGACGGCATCCCTTCTTTGCAACGCACTTTTCATCCGTCACCACTGCTACGTTGTACATTCGACGTCCTTTCCCTTCAAACTGTCGCGACCGTCAATTCAACATTGTTCTTCGCCGCCCATTCCCCGCCCAAATCATAGGCCGCCTTCACCACCGCCAGATTCTTGGCAAGCAAAAGTTCCTTCTTCGCGAACTTTTTCGTGATGGCCTGGTCGAGGGTCGCGGTCCCACCCGACGCAACATATTTCTTCCCGAACCGATCTTGCAGGGCCAGATCCAGCGCTTCCATGGTGACGCACTTGGTAATACCCGCCACAGAGCCGATCATGCCCATGTTCGTGGACAACTCGGTGCTCGCAATCTCGAGCGCGATCTCGGTGGCATTCACATAATAGACCGCCACATCAATATCCGCCAGACGCTGTTTGTCTTCATCGGTCAATAGCTCCATGTTGGAGTTGATAATCACCAACCCGCCTTGCTTGATGCCCGAATAGAACGGCATGGTGTAGCTCTTACCCTGCGTGATCACCTGAGGATGGAAGACCTCGATCACCTCGGGATAGACCAACTCCCCGCGGTCATAGATCCGCTCGACGCCGATCCGCACGTAGGCCTCGGCCGGCGCCATCCGCTTCTCGGCGCCAAAAAATGGATTGGAGATGGCCTGCCTGCCGTCTTTGGAGGCGGCCATCGCCATGACATGCGCTGACGTGACTACCCCTTGGCCCCCGAGACCGGACATGCGAATATTGATCCGTCGCTTGATCATAGAGCCTCTCCTTTATGTCGTCGGTTCAGGCCTGCGCGAGAGCTTCCTTGGTCACGGCCTTCTTCGCCTTGTCCTTCTCCGCAAGGTCGGCCAGAAACGCCTTGGCCTCGTCGGTAATGAACTCTTTATAGTTGAACCGCTCGCCCGGCTTCTCGGCATCGCGCATCTCCTGGAGGCCTTCCATGCTGTTCTTGCCGATCTCCAGAATACACGGGGTGTAGAGCTGCAGATACGTCGGCCCGATCTCGCGAGCGATCAGCACGGCATTCCTGACTAC
>VBON01000277.1:2813-3208 GCA_005877525.1 Nitrospirota bacterium | reverse complement strand
CCATCTACGCCTCGTTTCCAAGCCTCGAGAAGATTGACGAGTTGGGATACAAGGCCGTTATGGTGGGCTTCCCGCTCTTGGCCTTCGGCACGATCTTGGGCGCAATGTGGGCCAATTATGCCTGGGGTGGTTACTGGTCCTGGGACCCGAAAGAGACTTGGGCGCTGATCGTGTGGTTGATTTACGGCGCCTATATCCACGCGCGGATGAACCGCGGGTGGGAGGGCCACCGGGCAGCAGTGTATCAGGTCTTCGGACTTCTGATGGTGATCTTTTGCTTCTGGGGCGTGAACTTTCTGTTGTCTGGGCTGCACGCCTATGCCTGAGACGAATGCGAACACGGGCACGCCCGGGCTGGTTTCGCCCGAGACCGCTCGTCCGAAAATCCCGGCCGC
>VBON01000277.1:0-2641 GCA_005877525.1 Nitrospirota bacterium | reverse complement strand
TAAATTTCTGGGCCACTTGGTGCAAGCCTTGCAAGGAAGAAATGCCGTCGATGGAGATCCTCTGGGACAATTTCAAGGCTGAAGATTTCGTCCTGTTGGCGATCAGCATGGACCGTGTTACGACCAAGAAGGACATCCCCCCATTCATTGAAAGCATGAGGCTGACCTTTCCGATCCTCACCGATTCATGGGGCCAAACCGACAAACGGTATAAGTTAATGGGAGTGCCGGAGACCTATATCATCGACCAGAAGGGTATTCTCCGGGAGAAGGTGATTGGGCCGCGTGATTGGACCCTCGCTGACAGCGTCGCCACCATCGTGCAGCTTTTGCATAAGCAACCCAAATCGGTGGAGGCTCGGTGAAGGGGCTATGTGCTTCAAGACGCCTGTCTTGAGGACGCCCACCTCCTTCGTAAATTGACCCGTTGTTAGGAAAGAGCAACGGGTACCCGGACGAACGGCTGGCGTATCGAAGGGTTCAGCACCACTGGTTGATCGATGAACTGGCGTTTCAATTTCCGATTACCCCTGAGCGTGTCGAAGGGGTTCCAAAACCTGTTTCCCTTCTTCGTCCTAATGCTCCTGTCGCTTTCCGTCGCCGCCTGTAATGCGGATTCGGAGAGCAACGCCATCGGGAACCTGGACTTTCCGCCTGATTCCGTGCTGACGGAGACGTCTCAGGTGGGACATCTGGCTCCCGATTTCCTCTTGCAGACGCTCGATGGCCGGGAAATCCACCTGTCCGATTATCGCGGCCATGTCGTGTTTCTGAATTTTTGGGCCACGTGGTGCGGACCGTGTAAAATCGAAATGCCGGCGATTGAAAAGCTTTATCGCGAGTTTCGGCCGAAAGGACTCGCCGTCGTGGCGGTATCTTCAGATTCCGAAGGCGCGGCCGTGACAAGACCGTATCGCGATTCCCTGGGATTGAGCTTTACAATTGCCCATGATCCAGAGATGCTCGTGGGCCGTCTGTACGGCGTGCACTCATTGCCGTTGACATTTCTAGTGAATCGCGAAGGCGTCATCACGCATCAGATTTTTGGCGCGCGTGACTGGGACGACACCGAGGCTCGAAGCGGCATTCGCCAATTGTTGCAGAGTCGATAACCATGTTTCAGCACGGGCCAGACATCTCGCTCTTTATTGCCTTCGCGGCCGGCCTCTTGTCGTTCGTGTCGCCTTGCGTACTGCCGCTGGTGCCGTCCTACGTCACGTATATTACAGGCCTGACCCTTGAGGAGCTGACCAGCGAGACCGAGCGCGCGCGCGTCCGCGGGACGATCATCCTGAACTCGCTGCTGTTTATCGCTGGCTTTTCAGCCGTCTTTATTGCCTTTGGCGCGTCAGCGAGTCTGGCGGGGCAACTCCTGCTGACCTATCAGGACTTCATCCGAAAACTAGGCGGAGTGCTCATCATCGTTTTCGGGCTCTATGTGATGGGCCTACTGAAGCTGAAATTTCTGATGGCTGACAAGCGCATGCACTTCACCAGCCGCCCGGCCGGATATGTCGGGTCGTTCCTCATCGGCGTCGCGTTCGCTGCGGGCTGGACGCCCTGCGTCGGCCCGATCCTGGGGACGATTCTTCTGTATGCAAGCACGACCGATTCCATGCTGACCGGAATCCAACTGCTCACCAGTTACTCACTCGGCATCGGACTTCCCCTGTTTATCACCGCGCTGGCGATTGATTCCTTCCTGAATTACTTTAAAAAGATCAAAATGTACATGTACGGCATCTCCATGGCGAGCGGCGTATTTCTCGTGTTGGTCGGAGTGATGCTCTACACCAACTCGCTGACGCTCCTGACGAGCGCCTTAGAACGCCACGGAATCGGCTGGTATATTGGCCAGTAGGTAAGAGGTCGCGACGCGCTACCGGCTCTTGCTCCCGCAGCGCGCACTCTCGATTATCTTACACGCGAAACGCTACTTTCTTTCAAGTGTAGAGTGCTCGCTGACGGCCGCAGTAGGCCGGCAGCGCATCTCGACTGTCTAGGAGAGGAAGATAAGATTGTATGATGTGATTGTCGTGGGGATGGGTCCGGGGGGAGCCGCCAGTGCCACCGAGCTAGGGCGCGCAGGTTTTTCGGTACTGGGGCTTGAGTGGAAAGCCCTGCCTCGCTACAAAGTCTGCGGCGGCGGCTTGTCCTCGCGTATTGATTCTCTTCTTGACGCCGGCTACCGCGACACCATTGAAGAGACGATCCACACCGTCCGATTTCAGTTTGTCGGAACCGAGTCGTTCGAAGTCACCTCCGCCGATCCGGTCGCCTTCATGGTCATGCGCGATCAGTTTGACTCCGCGCTTGTTCGGACCGCCCGGGCCACTGGGATCGTGGTCCGGGAAAATGAGCGAGTACTGGCTGTCTTCGAGGATTCGGACGGTATTAGCGTGACGACCGCACGGGGTTCCTACCGGGGCCGCATTCTGATCGGTGCAGACGGCGCCAACAGCCTAGTGGCGCGCACGCTGTTCAGGGAGCAACGCGTGCCTTGTATGACGGGCATGGAGGGGGAAGCACGAGTTCTAGAGCGCCCGGCGATGCTGAACGCGGGAACTATAGTTCTGGATATCGGCGTCTTACGAGGCGGGTACGCCTGGGTGTTTCCGAAGAAGCGGAATCTCTCCATTGG
>VBON01000019.1:6852-16901 GCA_005877525.1 Nitrospirota bacterium | reverse complement strand
ATGGGTTCCTTACAATCGTCACCCTGAACATGATGAAGGGTCTAGATTCTTCGCTTCGCTGAGAACGACAACATCACTTGGGCTTCGCCCGTTGAGACTCCGGCAGATAGCCGCCGAGCTTCTCCTCGATCATCTTCGGATTCTCCGCCTGCGCGAGCGACACTAATCCTTCGATGATCAATTGGCGGGCCAGCACTAGTTCCTTTGTTTTCATCTTGATCTTGCCACCCATCGGGAGAAAGAACAGATTGGCGGCACCCACGCCGTAAATGGTGGCGACAAAAGCCACAGCGATTCCCGATCCCAATTTGGACGGATCGGCGAGATTCTCCATCACATGAATCAAGCCCAGCACCGCGCCCAAAATGCCGATAGTGGGCGCGTAACCGCCGAGCGATTCGTAGACCTTCCCGGAAACAGTGTTCTCCTCCTCGAACTGTTCCACTTCAATTTCAAGAATCTCCCGAATGCCCTTTGCCTCGGTGCCATCGATCACCAGTTGAAGGCCCTTCTGGAGAAACGGATCGGTCAGCGTCTTCAATTTGCCTTCCAGCGCGAGCAACCCTTGTTTGCGGCTCAACGTCGCCAGTTCGACGATCTGGGCGATCATCGCCTTGGAATCCACATGAACATTGAAGAAGATCAGCTTGGCGTTCGCGAGAGCCTTCAAAAAAATCGGCATCGGGTAGTTCACCATCACGGCTCCGAACGTGCCGCCCATCACGATAATGAAAGCAGTGAGCTGCATGATCGAGCCGAGATGCCCGCCCTCGAGCACCTGACCGCCAAGAATGGCGCCAAGGGACAGAACAATGCCGATAATGGTCAGGAGGTCCATGAGTCTTTCACCTGCCCGTTAGGGTCATCCCTCCCTCGTCCGCTTCCCTTGACGGCCCTTGGTGGTTTTGCTAGGTTCCATACCATTCGCGTCGCCTTTAAAAAGGAGTTGCCATGTCGCTCGCCGCTGACAACCTCGTGCTGCAGGCCAAGACTGCCATTCTCGAAGACCAAGTCCGCCGGTTCCAGGCGCTCCAGAATGACGGCAAATGGGAAGAGGCCCTTCAGCAGTTCCAATCCACTCTCCAGTGCGCGGCCGATGTGCTGCAGGGCTCTCTAAAGATTCTCGAAGAAGTCGCTCGAAAACGGTCGCCTCGGCAATCCTTCTAATTCTCGATCGCAGAATCTTCAGTTTTCTTTTTTGAGAGAATCTTCCCCAGATCCAGCAGAATCAGCAATCTGTCCTCGAACTTCCCAATGCCCTTGATATAGGCCGCGTCGATCCCCGCCACGAGCGGTGGTGGAGGCTCGATCGTATGCGCCGGGATTTGCAAGACTTCGGAGACGGAGTCCACTAGCAACCCCAGCACGCGGTTGTCGATATTCACCACAATAATCCTCGATTGCGCGGTGAACTCGTGCCCTACCAACCCGAAGCGCTTCCGGAGATCCAAGACCGGCACGATTTTCCCGCGCAAGTTGATGACCCCTTCTACAAACTCAGGGGTCTTCGGGACCTTGGTGATCTCCACCCTTCGGTTAATCTCCTGGACCAACAGGATATCAAGCGCGAATTCCTCGGAGCCAAGATTGAACGTGACGAGCTGCAGCATCTCCCCGACCACGCTGACCCCGCCATTCTCCTCAACCGTAGCCGAACCGACCGTGTGTTCCATGATTCCCCCTGGTCAGAGCTAAATGATAGACGCGCCCTTTTAATTCACCCGCCCAGCCATTTCACCCACTATTACACCCGCTATTTCACCCACCCACCCTCGGCTCGCCAAGACGAGCCGTTTTTCCCATGGCCTGGACGCGCCGAGACGCGCACTTGTCCCGTGGGACCGACCGTTTACCCCTGACCGCGCCAAAACGCGTCACTTCCCGGGAGGCTCACACCATGTTGGCAATCTCACCCGCGATCTTCTCGAGCGGCACAATCTTGTCCGCAGTCCCGCTGTCCACGACGGCCTTCGGCATGCCGTAGACTACCGAGGTCGCTTCATCCTGGGCGATCGTCCGACCATTGGCTTTCTTGATCGCCGCCATCCCCTCCATGCCGTCGTGTCCCATACCGGTCAGAATCACGCCGATCACGCGCTCAGGAAAGACCTCGGCTACGGATGTCATCATCACATCCACGGAAGGCATGTGGAGGGTCACTGGCTCGCCGGACAGCTTGACCACCACTTCTAGCGTGTTGCGCCGCGCAACTTTCAGTTGCACCCCTCCGGGCGCGATCAACGCCAGCCCGGGCTTCAACACGTCCCCTTCCACCGCCTCCCGCACCTCGATCTGGCTGAGTTGATCCAGGCGCTGGGCGAATGGCCCGACAAAGAACTTCGGCATATGCTGGACCACCAGAATTGGCCCCGGAAAATCCTTGGGGAACAGCGGCAGGATCTCCAATAACGCCTTGGGGCCTCCGGTCGAGCATCCAATCGCCACCATCTTATGGCCCCTGCCGGAGTATCCCGTGAGGTTAAGGCTCGCTGAGACGGGATGTTCCGGGGACGCCTGCCGTCCGAACTGCGCGAGCCTGGGACCGACCTTGTGGGCCATCACGACCTTTTCGATGAGGTCCTGCTGGATCGTCACAATATTCACTACCGAGCCCTGCAGGTGCTTCGGGATGTAATCGACGGCACCGAGCTCGAGGGCCATTAAGGTTTCCTTCGCCCCCTCTTCCGTCAGCGAGCTCACCATTAGAATCGGAAGTGGGTTGTGCGCCATCACCTGCCGCAGCACGTCGAGCCCGTTCATACCTGGCATCTCAATGTCCAGGGTCATCACGTCGGGCTTGAGAGCTTTGACCTGCGCCAAGGCCTCGTCTCCGTTTCGCGCCGTTCCCACAATGCTGATCCGAGGATCGGACGCGAGCATATTGGAGATAATCTTCCGGATGAACGCGGAGTCGTCTACGACCAACACTCTGATCGGGATGGTCATGTCTGGCTTTCCTTCAGTCCGCAGTACCGTTGAATGACCTCTGTCAGAATTTTGGGGTCGAACTTCCCTACATAGTCGGTGGCGCCCATTGTCTTGCCCTTGTCGGCGTTACAGACGCCGGTTAACGACGAATGCATGATGACCGGAATGCCGGCAAAGCGCGGGTCCGACGTCACCCGTTTAGTCAATGTGAACCCGTCCATTTCAGGCATTTCCACATCGGTAAGGATCAACTGAATCTCATCCTGGGCCTTCTTGCCTTCCGAAGCGGCCTTCTCGGCCACGGCGACCAGCTGCTCCCAGGCTTCTCGCCCGGTCGTGCTTTGGAGATAGGACAGACCCAAGCGTTCCAAGGTCTTTATGATCTGCTTGCGCGCGACCAGCGAGTCATCGGCGAACAGCACCCGCTTGCCGGTAGGCTTTACCATCACCGGCACGGTACCCCACACCTCATCGGTTTGAGGACAGATGTCGGTCATGACCTTTTCTACATCGAGAATGAGGACCAGCCGGCCGTCATCAAGGAGGGTCACGGCCGTCACTGATCCGCCGCGGCTATTGCGGAGCAGGGCGGGTGGGACCTTCACCTGATCCCAGGAGACCCGAACGATCCGGTCCACTCCCGCCACGATGAGCCCATGCAAGCTCTGATTGTACTCGGCGATAATGACGTTTCCGGTGGCCGGTCCATCGAGGTCTGGCAGTCCTACCGCCCGCCGAAGGTCCACGACCGGCACCGTTTGTCCCCGAATGTTGGCCACTCCTTCGATGCGGGCATCTGTCTCCGGCACACGCGTGAGCGGAGGTCGCTTCATAACCTCCCGGACCTTGAAGACATTGATCCCATAGATTTCCGGCTCTCCCAAGTGAAAGAGCAGCAGCTCCATAGTATTGGCCCCGGCCAGCCTCGTCCGTGCATCCACTTCTTTCATTAGTGAGGACATCAGACAAAATCCCTTCTGTTCAAATCAGCACGCATCCGTCGGCTATCCCTTCAGCTTGAAGCCGCCGACCACCGCCTGCAGCTCTCCCGCCATGCGAGCCAATTCCGTCGTGGCTTGGGTCACCTGTCCCAACCCGCCTTCACTACGCTTGCTCACCGACGCCACCGCCTCGATGTTGCCCGCGATCTGTTCGGTCGCCGTGGACTGCTCCTCGATCGCCGCAGCAATCTGCTGCACCATGCCGGTCACACTCTGGACCGCGCCGACGATCTCACTGAGCCGCTCTCCAGCCTTGTTGACCAACGCCATGCCCTCTTGGGCTTCGTGCGTGCCGGTTTCCATCGATTCCACCGCCATGGTCGTGTCGCTTTGGATCGTCCGGATCGTATCGGCGATTTCTTTGGTCGCCTTGGTCGTGCGTTCAGCCAGCTTCCGAACCTCGTCCGCAACCACCGCAAAGCCGCGGCCTTGCTCTCCGGCCCGTGCCGCCTCGATCGCCGCATTCAATGCGAGCAGATTCGTCTGGTCCGCGATATCCTCGATGACCTTCACAATTTCTCCGATTTCGTCAGAGCGCTTTCCAAGCGACTGAATGCGGCTTGCGGACGCGCGGACCGTCTCTGCGAGCCTCGTCATGCCCGCGATCGACCCGACCACCACCTCATTGCCCTGGCCCGCGGCCTGGTTCGCTTGTTGCGCCGTGGAGGCCACGCCCTGCGCATTTTTCGCCATTTCGGTCACGGTCGCCGACATCTGTTCGACCGCTGCGGCGGCCTGCGTGGCCTGCTGCGCCTGTTCCTGGCCGCCCTTGGCAAGCTGCGCGGTGTTCACCGACAGCTGTTCTGATGCTGCCGCAAGAGACGCCGTCGTGGTCGCCACGTGCGCGATGCTGTCGTGCAGCTTGTCTACAAACCGGTTGAAGATCTTGCAGAGCTGCCCCACCTCGTCCTTGCCTTCGACAGGCAGGCGCTTGGTCAGGTCGCCGTCTCCCTCTGCGATGTCTTCCAGCGCGGCGTTGACCATCTTGATCGGATTCACGACACTGCGCGCGATGACGTAGCTGATGCCGCCGGCAAGAAGCAGGGCCAGGGTCAATCCAACCAGCAGTACTTTCTTCGAGCTCTGGGCCGCGCTCACACCATCCTCGTGCAGATCCTTGGCGACTTCTCCGACAGTCTTCAGCAGTTCGTCGAATTTGTCCGATGCCGCATTGAGTTTCGCCGCGCCGTCGGTACGGATGCTCGTCCCCGCTAGGTTACGCATCTGCAGTTGCATGTCCGGATCCGGAAGAGCAAAGGCGTCGGTGAGCGTGCTCCGAATGCCGGCCTCGTTCTTGAAGTAGTCTTCTAAGAAGGCTTTGAACTTCTTGAGGTCCTCGGCCTCGCTCCGGCCACTCTTGGACACTTTCAGGGCCCGTGAACCATAGTCGGCGATGGCCTTGTCCATGCTCTCCCGCATCGGCCCGAGCTTCGTCGCCGTCCCCTCGTACTCGTTCTTGTTGGGGGCCCCAGCCGCCTCAAGCATGAGCGCGCGGTATCGGCCGAGGTCCGCCCGGATACGAGCGAGATCAATGACGCCCGAGGTATAGCCCACATAGAGCGTCCGAAAGTTGTCCTGGACGGTGGCGATGCCGATCCACCCTAAGACCGCCATCACCGTCACCACGCAGACCAGGAGGCCGAACCCGCCTCCCACGCGCACCCCTATTGAAAAATCTCGCATCTTCATGACCCGCCTCCTTGCGTTACCGTGCGTTCAACAGAACGCCCACGGGGTGCATTGCCTGCACCAGTTCCGCCATATCCAAAATTAAGACTACTTTGCCTTCTCCGGTGATCGTGGCTCCGGCGACTCCCGTAATCTCCCCGAGCAAATCGCCAAGCGACTTGATCACTACTTCCTCCTGAGCGTGTAAACGGTCCACCATGATTCCGAACCGCCGCTCGCAGACCGCCACCACGACCACATAGCCAAGCTCAGCGGGATCCTTCTGCATGGGGATCTCGAACATGGTGCTCAGCCGCAAGAGCGGCAAGACGTGATCGCGGAGCGTCAGGACCTCCCGGCCATTGATCGTCTTGAGGTCGCCGGGACTCAGCTTGACCGCCTCGACCACCGAGGTCAACGGAATGGCGAACACCCGGCGCTCGACCGCGACCATGAGCGCCTGAATGATCGCGATCGTCAGCGGCAGTTTGATGGTCACCGTGGAACCATGACCTTCATCGGTGTCCACTTCCACCGTGCCGTTGATCCGGCTGATATTGGTGCGCACCACATCCATGCCCACGCCCCGTCCCGAGACGTCTGTAACCTTTTCGGCCGTGCTGAATCCCGGCTGGAAAATCAAGTTGATGATCTCGCGGCGGCCCCACGTGGAGATCTCCTGCGGCGTGACCAAACCGCGGGAGATTGCCTTGGCCTTGACCTTCTCCACGGGGATACCGCGGCCGTCATCGGAAATCCTGATGACAATGCGGTCCCCCTCTTGAGCAGCCTCCAACCGGATCGTCCCTTGCTCGAGCTTCCCGGATGCCCGACGTTCTTCCGGCGTTTCCACGCCGTGATCAATCGCGTTTCGGATGAGATGAACCAGCGGGTCTCCGATCTCCTCGATCACGGACTTGTCCAGCTCTGTATCTTCGCCGACCAACTCCAGTCCCACTTTCTTGCCAACCTTATTCGCAAGGTCCCGAACCATCCGAGGGAACTTGCCGAGCACCTTGCGCATCGGGAGCATGCGGGTCTTCATGACAGCGGTCTGCAGATCGCTTGTCACAAGGTCCAGCTGGCCGATGGTCTCCGCGAGTTCCCGCACCAGCGGATCGGCCTCGTGGGATTGTTCCAATCCGGTGCACAACTTCATCATGCGATTTCGCCCCAGCACGAGCTCACCTACAAGGTTCATGACCTGATCCAGACGCCGCGTCTCGACCCGAATAGTCTGATCTCCCTCCGCGCCAGGCTTGGGGCCTTGCTTTTTGAGGGCTTTGTCCAGCACCTCCTCGGCGACAACTTTGTCTCGTACCAGAATTTCTCCGAGCAAGGGACTCGCATCCTGTTTCGCCAGGGCTTCGGAGAGCTGCTCCGAAGACAGTGCGCCTTCTTCGATAAGAATCGCGCCCAACTTTGGGGGTGGCTCTGGCGCTGACGCCGAGGCCGGCGTTTGAGCCGGAGTTCCGGGGCTCGCCGGCCGCTGCAGCACCGCCGCAAGTTTGGCCGACATGGCGGAGACATCCACGTGCGCATCGGTGCCGGTCTCCTTGATGTCCTTCATCAAGAGCTTGATCACGTCAACCGCCTCCAAGATCGTATCGACAACCGATCTCTCCACGGCCATCTCATGCTGCCGCATCTTGTTCAAGATGCTTTCCGCGTGATGCGCCACGTCGACCAGCCGCGTGAAGCCTAGAAATCCTGCAGAGCCTTTCATGCTGTGCGCAGCCCGGAAGATTTCATTGAGAAGATCCGCATCATCGGGGTTCTTTTCGAGCGCCACAAAACGCTGGTCCAGCCCATCGAGCACTTCCTGCGATTCGACCAGAAAATCCTGGACGATCTCTTTCATCTCGTCGTTCATCGCATCGTCTGCCATAACCCGGTCGCTCCTTCTTGGTTACGCTCTTTCAGAATCCGTGCTGCTTCAGCAGTTCGTCTACGACATCTTGCTTAATAGAAGTCTTCACTTGTTCCAACTCCTTTAAGAGCACGACAGCGCTTCCCGTGTCTGCATCTTTCGAAACACTCCGCTCCCCGAAGTGGACGACGAGGTCCAGCAACCGCGTTTGCACTTTCGCGAGAATATCCACCACCTTCTTGATTCGTTGGCCAACGAGATCCTGAAAGGAAAGGGTCGTCAGAATATCCAACAAGGCCTTCTGGTTCGCGGCGACCATTTCGGTGAGACCGGCGGCCTGTGCCACGACTCCCACATAGTCCTGCTCCGATTCGGCCAGGGAGACCTGAATGACGTTCAGGCCTGCGCTGAACCGCTTGTGGTTTTCAAGAAGAACCTCGGTCAAGTCCATAACTCTATGCGTGCCCTCTTCAGTCATGGTGACGAGATCTGTCAGCGCCTGGCTGGCCTGTGGTAAATGGCTCGTGCTGCCGGCGAGCGGAGTCGTCAGTTCGCCGAGTTTCCGCATCGTCTCATCGATAAATCGAGCAAGCTCGCCCAGTCTGTTATAGAGCGTTTTGTCGGAAGGAAGCGGCCGCTGTCGCTGCCCGGTGTGGACAGTTCTGCCGGCCTTCTCAGCAGTCCGTGGCGAGGGTTTCGCATTCCGTAGCATGATTCCCTTTCTTGCGTCTATCTTCAGGCGAAGATCTTGTCGAGTTTTTCTTTGATGGTCTCGGCCGTGAACGGCTTCACAATATAATTGCTCACCCCGGCTTTGATCGCCTCGACGAGATTGCTCTGCTGCGCTTCCGCCGTCACCATAAGGACCGGAATGTGTTTGAGGGCGGCGTCCGCCCTGATGTTTTTCAGGAGCTCGATTCCGGGCATGACTGGCATGTTCCAATCCGAGACCACCAGATCGAACTTGGCAGCCTTGAGCTTGTCGAGCGCGTCCTTTCCATTCTCCGCTTCTTCAATATTGGTGAAGCCCAGTTGCTTGAAAATGTTTTTGACGATCCGCCGCATCGTGGACATATCATCCACGACAAGGATCTTCATCTCCGGGTTCATTGCCATACATTCCTCCATCCAGCGGAGTGTTCCGCTGCGTCTTCCTGGGCTATGCCGTTAATGTTTTCACAACCTCGTCCAACAGTTCCTGGGTCACCGGCTTGATCAAATACGCCGAGACTCCGGCTTCCATCCCCTTGGCGCGCTCAGTCTCCTCCGTCTCGGTGGTCAGCATCACGATCGGTAGTCGCGCGTATTGGGGCTCGCTCCGCAACGATTTTGTCAGAGCTAATCCGTCCATTCTGGGCATGTTCAAATCGGTGACCACGAGGTCCACCGCCGCTTGCGCAAGCTTTTCCAGGGCTTCCAGACCGTTCTCGGCCTGTACCGATCCAAACCCCGCCTTCCTGAGATAGAGCGCCACGAGTTTGCGGGTCACCGCACAATCATCCACAACTAAAGCTTGCTTTGGCATCGCTCGCTCCTTAGCCCTATACCTTCTGGTAGACCACGGTCTTGTGCGAGGAAATCGGGTGGAAGGCCCGTGTTACATTGTGCAAGGACTCCGAAAAGCCAATCAGGAGATACCCCCGTGGATTTAAACAGTCGTAAAAGCTGTCGACGACGCGCTTCTTCGCCTTGTCGTCGAAGTAGATCAGGCAGTTGCGGCAAAAGATGATATCCATGCCCTTCATCAGTTTGACCCGCGCGGAGTCGAAGAGATTGATATGGGCGAACCGCACAAGCCGCTTCACCTCGGGCTTCACGCAGTGGAGTCCGTCCTCCATCGTGAAGTACCGACTGAGCAACGGAGGCGACACATGCCGCATCGCATAGGGTCCATACGCGCCGCGCCGAGCGCTGCCCAAGGCAGCCTCGCTGATATCGCTGGCGGCGACCTCGACGTTCCACCCGCCCAGGTCGCCGTTGCACCCACCCGCCCTGGAATCTGCCAAGACAGATTCCTTTTCCCCTTTGCACCCACCCGCCCCTGGCGTCATCGCACCCGCCAGCCCCGAGCCTGCCAAGGCAGGCTCCTTGCCCGAGGAACCCGCCCCTTCCCGACCCCGCTCCAGGAGGAGAATCGCCAGGGTGAATGGCTCGTCGCCGGTGGAGCAGGCGGCACTCCAGATTTTCAAGCGCTTCGTTCCCTGGTTTTCTTTGATCATGGCCGGAAGGATGAGATCGTTGAAAGCCTGCAACTGGGGAAGGTCCCGGAAGAAAAAGGTCTCGTTGGTCGTCACAGCATTGAAGAGGGCCGGAAGCTCTTTGTCCCGCCAGGCGTCGGTCTTGAGCAGTGCCAGGTATTCTTCGAAGGTCGTGCAGTTGTGCTCGGCGAGGCGTGAGGCCAGTCGCGAGTCGAGGACATACTTCTTGTTGTCCGGAAAATAAATCCCGCTCTTTTCGTAGATAAGATTTCGGAATCCGACGAAGGTTGGGGCACTCATTTCCACGGATCGTCACCTTGTTCTCCTCCCTGCAAGGCATCCAGAGCCTGGGCAGCCGCCGCGCTCACATCGGGATTGTGATCC
>VBON01000019.1:3082-6825 GCA_005877525.1 Nitrospirota bacterium | reverse complement strand
GTCGCCGAGTTGTCCTAAAGCCTCTACCGCTATTCGTCGCAAGAAAGACGGTTCACGATCACTCTTGGCGATAAGTGCGAGGGCGGGCAGGGCAGCCATCGCGCGCCGTACGCCGAGGGCCTCGGCCGCTCGGTAGCGGACCCACAAATCCGAATCTCCCAGCCCTTGCACCAACAAGATCTCTTCAATCTCTGGCTCCTGCCGGACAGCCAAGGCCACCAGGGACGCCAACCGCACCTTCTCGTGATCGTCAGTGAGGGCCAATCGCAATGCTTCGAACGCGGCTCGTACCGGATACCGGCCAATCGCCTCAATGATCGCGGCGCGCACAAGCGACGATGGATCGCTTGTAACGTCGAGAAGCGGACGCAGCGCGGCCGGCGATCTGAGTCTCCCTAAGCCCCTGGCAGCCGCCTCTCGCACTTCTTCACGCTGATGGTCCAACAGCCCGATCAGTCGTTCACTCACCAACGGATGAGGGTTGGCGCACAAGGCATCGACGATTGCCGCCCACGTCGGCATAGGGCTCAACGATCAAGCGGCCGCACAGCGGTTCGATGCCGCACTGGTTTGTCCATTTGCCCAAGACGGTGGCCGCCGCAGCCCTCACATGGCCGTTTTCATCTTCAAGCGCTGAAATCACAAAGCGGATCGTGATTGGATCGCCGATCCGTCCCAAGGCCTCGACCGCCTGCCGTCGCACCTCGCGATCGCCGTGCCGGAGTATGAGCTGGGCTAAGGATTGCACCGCCTCGCGCGACCGCAGCTTGCCCAGCGTCTCCGCGGCAAGCGACACTACCTGCTCAACTGGTGAAGTGAGCGCGGCCATAAGCGCGGAGCCATCCGCGCACCGGAGAAGAGCGCGCCCTGCCTGCTCAAAGATCTCATCGGCCCGGGCCTGAAACCTCGTGCCGACGCCTTCCAGACTGCCGAGGATAGCAATCGTCCCGGCGGAATTTTCGATCATCTCAAACCCTCTGATCCCCGCCATGACGACATCCTCTTGATCGGCCTGCACGGCATCTTCGAGCACCAGGACAAACCAGTCAGGGTTGACCATTGATTTGAGGTCCAGGCCGTTCGTCCCTGCCAGTGCGATAATGTTCTTCGTCAAGAGATCCCGCAGATCCCGATCAGCAGAGGACACGAGTTCCAGCATCGGCTTGACGCAAGCCGCCGAGTCCGAAAACTTGCCCAGTGCCTCAATGACTGCGTACCTGACCGTTTCCGAGCCGTCTTTGAGCAATGCCATCAGCGCGGGCAGAGCGGCGGGATCGGCGATGTCGCCCAGCGCCTCAATGACCGTAAAGACCACCCATTCGTTGTCATCCAAAAGGCCAAGCAACTGCGGGACCGCTTCCCTCGCGCGCAAGCGGCCTAACCCCTCGGCGGCAGAGCCGCGCACGTTCGGCTCTCGATCCTGCAGAGTTGCGATGAGAGGAGGGATCGCGCGGTCGTCTCCCAGTTTGCCTAAAGTATCGACGACAAACTTGCGAATATTCGCATCGTCGTGGCTCAGGAGCGGAAGCAGAATATCCAGCCCCGCACTCCCGGTCTGTTCCAGCACTTCAAGGGCAAGATTTCGCGTACCGACATCCTCCCTGAGCAGGGGGACTAGTGAGGAAACCACGCGGGGCCCTCCGATGCGGATCAAGGCTGCTGCTGCGGCTTCCTGCACGCCTGGGTTTTCATCCCTAAGGCCATCGATGAGGGGATTAACCGCCTGGGACTGATCCAACGTTGCCAGGGCTTCGGCTGACTCCCGCCGAATGCTTGGGTCGGTGCTACGAAAACGCTTCAGGCAGGCTTCGAAAGTGCTTGTGCTCACCGCTCGCCTCGTGGGACAAAAGGGATGTTTCCATGACTTCGCAACCAAAGCTCGATATCCCGAAGAAGAAATCGCCAGTGCTTGCCGACCTTGAAGGCTGGAACCGTGCCGTTCTGGGCCAACTTATAGACCGTCGACTTCGGTACGCGTAGAAGCGCGGCAACCTCCATCAAGGTCAAGACTTGTGTATCAGGAGACATCTCTTCGCCTCCAACAGCCGGTTTTACTGGTGCTTGTTGCTCGTTGCTATATCGGTGCCGGCAACGTGTGACTTAAGAAGAGAAATACTCATTGGAGGAGCGCAAACGGCAGGCCATGACACTTTCGGACTTCTTATGCTTGCAGTCACCTCCTGCTGCACCTTTTCAAAGGGGGATCCAGGGGTGATGAAGATTTCGAGAATCGGCCGCAAGGAATGCGCGACAGAAGCAAAGGTCAAATTTTAGGAATTATTTCGAGATGCGCGGGCATCTTGTCAGGCGGGAGCTGGTGAAGTCGTTTGATCATTGGCCTCGTGAGGATGGTTCCTTTCGGCGCTAACAGCACGCCCTGAGGTGTGGAGAGATTTGTTGCTAACACCATTCCTTCCCCAAGATCCTTCAGCGTGACAGTTCGCGCCTCTCGGCAACTTCCCGACAACATGCGGAGGAAGCTCTCGACAACTTTCGGGTCGTAGGCTTTCCCCTGTTCGGCCTTGACGTGCTCGATAGCATCCTGCTCAAGAGCGATGATGGGGGTCCCATAAGAAGGCGCCAACACGTGATCGTATCCCTCCACCACCGCAATGATCCGCGCTCCTAAGGGTATCTCCGCTCCCTTGAGTCCGCTGGGAAAGCCTTGACCATCGTATCGCTCGTGATGAGAGAGGATAATGGGCCCCTCCATCTTCAGCCGGCTCAATGCAGTGACGGTTTCCATGCCGACCCTCGTATGCTCTTGTAGGAGGGCGCGCTCTGCGGGATTCAGGAGCGGGTCGGGTTTGTCGAGAATTTCGTGCGGGATGCCAATCAAGCCCAGATCATGCAATAGAGCCGCCGTAACGATAATCTTGGCGTCGTACTCTACCAAGCCCAGAAATGGGGCGAGTCCCTCGACGTGGGCCGCCACCCGCCGCGAATGCCCGACAAGACGAGGGCTATGGGCCTCCATCACGGCGAGGACCATGTCGAGCGATTCGAACAAATCTTTCTCTAGAAGCTCGTACAACTTCTGGAGCTCCTCATTGTGAGCCTCTAAGGCTTTGGTCCGTTCTGCGACACGTTGCTCAAGTGTCTGATTCAATACGGCGAGTTCTTCATTTTGGTGCCGTGTTTGCTCCTCCAATCGTCTGTTGCGATGCATCAGTTCGTACTGGGACAGACCGGCGCGTACGGTGGTCAGGAGATCGTTGTCGTCCCATGGTTTGGTGACGTACCGGAACAAGCCCCCCTGGTTCACCGCGGTGATGGCGCTGGTTACATCGGCGTATCCTGTCAAGAGGATTCGAATGCTGGCCGGCGCAAGTTCCTTGGCGCGACCAAGGAATTCCGATCCTTTCATATTGGGCATGCGCTCGTCTGAGATAACCATCGTCACGAGCTGGTCTTTGAACATCGTCAGCGCCTTCTCGCCGCTCGTGGCGGTAAACACCTTACAATCTATTTTACGGAACAGGCGTTGCAATGACGCAAGAATGTTCTCCTCGTCGTCAACGCATAGGATTGTGTGCATGAGAGGATGATCCGTGCTTGACGCGGCACAGGCAGTCATTGAATCCTGTTGGACGCCCTCTGTCACGTCTGTTCACTCTCGACAGCGGGACAGGCCGCATAGGTGACGGTGCTCTCTTCAATCGGTAGGCAGACTCGAAATGTGGTGCCTTGGTCAACCGTCGATTCCACCTCTAGGCGTCCCTTGTGCTTCTGCACGATACCGT
>VBON01000019.1:1772-3030 GCA_005877525.1 Nitrospirota bacterium | reverse complement strand
TTCCAACGTCCTTCGTCGTATAAAATGGCTCAAAGATCCGTTCTACATTCTGCGGAAGGATTCCGCATCCCGTATCACTGATTTCAACGAAGATTGTTTTATCCTTAACGAAGGTCCTGATTCCGATGCTGCCCTTGTCCGCGATCGCTTGCCCGGCATTCACGAGCAGATTCATGAAGACCTGGTTCAGCTCTCCCGGAGAGCACAATATCTCCGGGATGGCGCCGTAGTCTTCATTAATCTCGGCCTTGTACTTCAGCTCGTTCCAGACCATATGAAGGGTCGATTTAACGCAGTGGTTGATATCTGCATGCTTGTGTGTGCTCTGATCGACACGTGAGAATTCCTTCAAGTTCTTAACGATCTCTCGAACACGCTCGATACCGTCTTTCGACTCCGTCAAGAGGGGGTCGAGGTCAGCAGCGAGAGCGTCGTACCCTATTTTTTGTTTGATATTCGCGATTTCAACCAATACAACCTCAGGCTGCCCGCTCTGCCCTTCCAGTTTCGCTGTGGTCGCTGCTTCCAGCCTCTCATAGGACTTGATGAGCGCGAACAAGTCGCTGACATACTCTTGGAGGGTATTAAGGTTGCTTCTGACAAATCCGATCGGATTATTGATTTCGTGCGCCACGCCCGCCGCCAATTGCCCTACGCCGGCCATCTTGTCGTTTTGGAGCAATTGCGCTCGTAGATGCTGCTGTTCGTCCTCCGCGCGCTTGCGCTCAGTGACATCGCGAAAGACCAGTACCACCCCACTGATCTTCCCGGTACGCTCTCTGATGGGAGCCGCACTATCATCAATGGGGCATTCGGCACCGCTCTTGGAGATCAGCACCGTGTGATCAGCCAGCCCAACGACGGTATCCTCTCGCATGACCTTGGTGACAGGACTCTCGACCGGGTGGCGTGTGGCATCAAACACAATCCGGAAAACCTCAGACAACACCTTTCCGCGCGCGTCCTCCTCCTTCCAACCGGTCAATAGCTGAGCGACATCATTCATCAGCATGATTATGCCTTGATCATCCGTGACAATCACGGCATCGCCGATACTCCTGAGGGTTGTGGACAACCATGCTTCGTTCGCTTGCGTATGGGCACATTCCTCCTGAAGACGCTGTATCAATAAGGTGAACGAATGCGTGATCTGGCCTAGCTCGTCCTTAGCTTCAATCAGCCCCATGATTTCGTCCATCTTGCCGCTGGTCACACAGTTTGTCACCTGTCGGAGACGTGCGACAGTCTCCATGGTGGC
>VBON01000019.1:0-1644 GCA_005877525.1 Nitrospirota bacterium | reverse complement strand
CCCGTGTCCCAATAGTCTTTCGGCGGAATCGTCATCCGCTCAGGGCCGAGGAGCTTGTTCTTGACCAGATCAAGAAACTCATTCGTCGCGGTGACACTTTCTTCGACTTGGGTATCTAATTTAGGCCTGAGCCCGGGGTTCTCACGCAAGACCACAACGAAGCTGCGTCGAATCGCTGTCTGCAATGATTCGATCAAGCCGGCTAGATTGTTGAGATGGAACAAGTCGCGCTCGTGCGTGGTCTGGCCGGCCAACATCCCAGCGCCCAGGCCTCGCATCCGGCCGAGTTGTTCGATCTGGAGCGGAAGCTTGTTCAGCAAGGCGTCCATCAAATAATAACTGTCGAGGTCGGGGTCCAAGATCAGATTCGAACTATCCCCCACCTCCTGCATCAGGACCAGCAGGTCAGCAATGACCTGTGTGTGCCGATCAAACTGTTCTACCGCGGTGATCTGGGTCTCGTCACCGCGAAGGCTTTGCCACGACCCCCAGAGCACAGCCCACCGCGTAGTGGTGCTGAACGCAGCTCCCATTAGACGGTCTGCCTCCGCAACGGCCTGCATATCAATATCAATCCGCCCCCGCAAGGCCAGAAGAGCATCATCCGACACGCGCTCTCCGCTGTAAGCTGCGTATGTCATACCTCGATGAAGCTGGAGATCCTCAAGGAGTGTTCGAAGTGGACGAAGATACGTGTTTCCCGCCACTTCCTTTTTGGCAAAGTCTATCTGGTGCTTGATCTCCGCAATCAACAAATAGAGGACCACGGCCAGCGGTAAGGCGAAGAGCATGCCGATGAAGGTGAACTTCTTGGGGAAAGAAAGCCTGTTCATCGCGAAGATAGCGGGTGAGAAGAACGATCTCATAAGATGTCCAGTGACAACCGCGGAATGGCGGTGAGAATCCGGATTCGTTGGGGCCGATTCCTACAAGCTCCTGTTAGAACCTTCCTCATAGCTCAATCTTCAGCGACCCCTTCAAGCGAATCAATGCCTGGCTGTGCAGTTGGGACACTCGCGATTCTGTGACAAACAGGACTTTTCCGATCTCCTTCATCGTCAGCTCTTCATAGTAGTAGAGCGTCAGGACCATCCGCTCCTTGTGGGGCAATCCCTCAATTGCGCCCGCGAGTTGCTTGCGCTTGGCATCGCCGACCAATTCTGCCAACGGGTCTTTCGCCGTTGGATCAGCCATGCACTGGAGCAATATGCGAGGCTCCGGCTCCTGGCTTGCGAGATCATCGAGGCTCAAAACAAAGGCTCCCTGCGAGCGGACCAGAAAATCGCACAATTCCTCCTGGTTAAGGCCCATCGCCTCGCCGATTTCCTCTTCCGTCGGCGGCCGACCGTGTCGCTTCTGCAACCCATCGCAGGTCCGCTGCAACAGCGTGATCCGGTCACGTACCGAGCGCGGAATCCAATCCATGGAGCGGATCTCATCGAGCATAGCCCCGCGGATCCGGTATTCGGCGTACGTTTTGAATTTCGCCTCACGGGTTGGATCGTACCGGTCAAATGCGTTGAGCAGCCCAATAAGGCCGACACTGAAAAGGTCTTCGGCATCCAGGTATGACGGGAGCCGCACCGCGAGGCGCGACGCGAGATATTTGATCGTCGGCGCGAACTCCTTGATCAACGCCTCCCG
>VBON01000256.1:489-4021 GCA_005877525.1 Nitrospirota bacterium | reverse complement strand
CTCGCGTGCCAACTCTGCAGCGGCATGGTAACTGCGGAAATCGTGAATCTCTTGCTGAAACGTAGCCCTCCAAAGGCGGCTCCCTGGTATTGTCAATTTGACGCCTATCGCCGCCGATTTGTTCAAGGCCGCCTGAGGCTTGGTAATCGCCATCCCTTACAACGACTCAAGCGCTGGTATATGAAGAAGCACTGGGGACACGTGTTCAAAGACGGCGCATAGCTTGCTGTATGGAAAGTTGTTCCACCCTATCGTGAACATCGCCATGCTGGGACCATGAAATTCCAGGATGCCGAGGAGATCTATCAGTCATGATGCCAAATGCCACTAAAGAGACGGTACTCGAACAACTCGTCGCAACAGCGATCCGCGCACCTTCAGGAGACAATACTCAGCCATGGCATTTTGTTCTGGATCGGGGGCGCAACCGTATTGCCGTGTACGTGGACGAAGCCAAAGATCGTTCGCCCATGAATGCCGGGCAGCATATGGCCGCCATCGCCTGCGGGGCGGCTGTGGAGAATATGCTTCGTATGGCTGGAGATAGAGGGTGGGAGGCGAGGCTTGAAGCACGATCTGACGCGGCCCTGGCAGTGATTTCTTTGGAACACGCAGGCGAAGATGGAGATGCCAATGGAAAGGCTGAGGAAACAATCGCAAGTCGCGTGACGAACCGTCGGCTGTATGACGGCCGGCCTACAAGCCCTGAATTGTTAGCAAGATTAAAGAGCGAAACACCCGTTCTCGAGAACGTGAGCACTCATTGGATCGACGGGCCGGAAAGACTCTTACAATTGGCCTCCGTGATGGGCCGTGCCGATGGCCTCATATATAGCGAGAAACCGCGGAGACGGGCAATTCTGTCGCATATTCGCTTTGATGCCGCCTGCGATGCTGAAGTTGAAGATGGTCTTTCAGTGTCGTCGTTGGAGGCGTCCGCCGCAGAACTGATTGCCATTCGAACGATGTTTCGAGGGCCGAACTGGCTCTTTAAACTGAGCGGTGCTCCGCACCTCCTTGGCTTGCGTGCTTGCAAATTAGTCAAAAGCGCTTCAGGGCTCTGCATGGTGGTCGCCCCGGAGGCTCCACGTACTCCTTACATGGATCTCCTGGTGGGCCGAGCGATGCAGCGCGCCTGGCTGTCATTACATGCATCAGGTTTGGCCGTGCAGCCCATGATGTCGTTGGTGGTCCTGGAGAGCCTCTTGAATCAGGGTGACCCGGAGTTGATGGGCTCACATGAAGACGAAATATCACGCGCATTATGCACGGAGTTCCGAGCCCTCATCCCGGAGGTTGGGAACGGTCGCCCGGCATTTCTCATGCGCTTCGGCTTTGCCCCGCCTCCCAGTGGTCGCACTGGCCGCCGACTGTTGAGTGCCGTCACAACTGTAGTCTCATCCTGAGGGTGCTAGATCATCGTTTCAAAAAGAAGCCCGCTGCCAAGCCATGTCGCCAGGCCGATGGTGCTGGCCCAAGCACTGGACCGGTCGCGCTATGACGTGTTTTTCGCCTCTGATCCCAGATTCTTAGGATTGTTCGGAGATGTGCCCTTCCCGGTTCGTCCAATCCGCTCGATGTCTAGCAAACGCTTTTTACAGAAAACGAGGAGGATCCCGCCGCTTTTCGACCTACCAACACTGCGCGCCTATGTGAAGGAGGATCTAGAGGTCATCCAGGAGATTCGCCCGGATCTTATCGTCGGAGATTTCCGGATGTCCCTCCCGATCAGCGCGGCCACGGCGCGATGTCCCTACATGGCGATCGTCAATGCATACTGGAATCCTTTATCCCAGTGGCCGGTTCCGATTCCGGATGGGCCTGTGGTGCTTCAATGGATCGCCAAACCGATCGTGAAGTGGGTAATAGCCTGGCACGCCTGGCCCATCAATCGCCTCAGACGCGAATACGGTTTACCTGCGCTGCCCTATGATTTTCGCCATGTGTGCACTTCTGCCGATCATGTGCTCTACCCGGACGTGCCGAAGATGGTCCCGATCGCCGAACTGCCGGGAAACCATCACTATGTGGGGCCGATTCTCTGGTCCCCTGAGATGAATCCTCCCGAGTGGTGGAGTCAACTTCCGCCGGATAGGCCCGTCGTGTATGTCGCACTTGGAAGCTCAGGTCGAGAGGAATTGTTGGCCGTGGTGTTTAAAGCGCTTGCCGACCTTCAAGTTTCGGTCATTGTGGCGACAGCCGGACGGCCGGTTCCCCCGAACATTCCTGCGAACGTCTATAGCGCCGACTACCTTCCAGGCAGAGAAGCCGCCGCGAGGGCCAGTTTGGTCATTTGCAACGGGGGAAGTCCCACAAGCCATCAGGCCTTGGCCGTTGGCACACCGGTTCTCGGACTCGCCAGCAATATCGATCAACACATGAACATGGATGCGGTCTGCAGGACGAGGGGCGGAGCGATGCTGCGCGCGGAGGAGTCGACGGTTAAGGAGATTCGTAATTGCGTGACGAAGATGCTGGCTCAGCCGGAGTACAGCGAGGCAGCACAGGCCATCGCAAAGATCTTCGCGAAGTATGATGCGCCAAGCCGGTTCCGAGAGATTCTCGACGGGATTCTACCTCCCCTTCCCGTCGTTACACAGGAGAGGATAAATCGACTCTAATTCGGATTGTTTCACAACTGTTCAAGAATTCGCGTCCAACTGCCGCTAAGAGAAATGGCAAGTTATGCGACGCGTCGTGGTGACAGGTATGGGAGCGGTCACGCCTTTCGGCGTCGGGGTCTCGGCTCTCTGGAAGGGTTTGACCAGCGGCAGCTCGGCGGTGGGGCCGATCACGCGGTTCGATGCCACGCGGCACAGAAGCCGGATTGCCGCTGAGGTGAAGGATTTCGATCCCCTCGTCGCACTGGAGAAAAAAGACGCTCTGCGTATGGACCTCTTTGTCCAGTACGCCGTCGTCGCTGCCCAAGAGGCGATGACTGACGCCGGGTTGATCCCGCTCAATGGGTTCAGCGATCGGACTGGTGTTATCGTCGGCACCGGGATGGGCGGGGTGCCGAAGCTGATTGAGACATATGAAATTTTGCAATCGCGTGGAGCCCAACATGCGGTGCCCTACATGATGCCGTCGCTCATTCCCAACATGGCCGCCGGCTGGATCTCCATGCGGTTCGACGCCCGCGGCCCGAATTCCGCGGTCAGCACCGCCTGCGCCGCAGGGACTCATGCGATCGGAGACGCGTTTCGCGTGATTCAACGAGGTGAGGCGGACGTGATGCTGGCAGGGGGAAGCGAATCGCTGATCATTCCGGTGGTCTTCTATGGCTTCGATTCTTTGCGCGCCCTCTCGACGCGGAATGATGCGCCGGAGCGGGCCAGCCGGCCTTTTGACAAAGACCGGGACGGGTTTGTCCTTGGCGAAGGGGCCGCCATTCTGGTGCTGGAAGAGCTTGACCATGCCCGTGCTCGAGGAGTCCCCATCTATGGAGAAATCTCCGGCTATGCCATGACGGCCGACGCGCACCATCCTACGGCGCCGGCGGTGGGGGGGGAGGGAGCGGCTCGGTGTATGC
>VBON01000256.1:0-478 GCA_005877525.1 Nitrospirota bacterium | reverse complement strand
CGCGCCTCGCGGCCGGCGATGTTGATTACGTGAGTGCGCATGGCACCTCCACATCCATCAACGACGTGAGTGAGACTCAAGCCATCAAGCACGTCTTTGGCGCTCGTGCCGCCGGCTTAGCCGTCAGCTCAATCAAATCCATGATCGGGCACTTGCTCGGTGCGTCCGGGGCCGTGGCCACGATTGCCACAATCATGGCCCTTCGCTATGGGATCGTACCACCGACGATCAACTACGAGACGCCCGACCCCGAATGTGATCTGAATTATGTCCCCAATAGTGCACGGCAAATGGCTGTGAGAACGGCGTTAGTCAACGCGTTCGCTTTCGGCGGGACCAACGCGGTATTGGTTCTGCGGGCAGCCGATGGGTTCTGACACCAGAAAGAGAGGAATATGGATCAGCTAGAGGACCGATTGAAAACGATTCTGATGGATCGTTGTGGGGTCAGCGAAGAAGCGATCCAGCCTGAAGCAAC
>VBON01000255.1 GCA_005877525.1 Nitrospirota bacterium | reverse complement strand
CTGGAAGGAACTGTATGCAGCCGAAGGCAGTGACTGGTTTTGGTGGTACGGCGATGATTTTGAGACAGATCACAAGAACATCTTTGACCAGTTGTTTCGGCTGCACCTGGCAAATGTCTTTCGGATCCTCAAAAAGGACGTGCCGGAGTTTCTGCTGCTGCCGATCTGGCATCGGCCCTCCATGGAAGCGGTGGTTCAAAAGCCCGTCGCACTCATCGCTCCGTGTATAGACGGCGTGGTGACGAACTTTTATGAATGGCGTGGGGCCGGCTATATCGAAGGACGACCTCCACTGACCGCCATGTACAAAGGAACCGCAGTCTTCAACCGTATTTACTTTGGCTTCAGTCTGGAATATCTCTATCTTCGCTTCGATCCGGCGGAAGCCGGCTCACGCAGCGTTCCTCCGACAGGTGAGGCCCCGGTCGGAGAATCCGGCGGCGCCATGGCACCTGTGGTCTATGTGCAATTTCTGGAACCTCACCACTTGAAGCTCGTGTTTGCTTTGGACCTCTCAGAGCAGGCGCGGTTTAGAGTGCTCAAAAGCTCCGATGGCATTACCTTCTTTCCCGGAGGGACATACGATACGATTCGTCGTAAGAAAATCATTGAATTGATGGTCCCCTTAAAAGACCTCGGCCTTAGGCTCGGCTCCATCGCGCACATGGTCATTAAAGTCATGGACGGGGGACTTGAACGGGAGCGGCTGCCGCAGTACGAACCACTCGTCCTGCAGGTTCCGGATGAGACTTTCGAGGCGACCATGTGGAAGGCATGACATGAATTCGATTACGCTTCTTTTGGGTATTCACAACCACCAGCCGGTCGGAAATTTCGAGGAGGTCTTTCAGCTCGCTCACGATCGCTGCTATCGGCCGTTTCTCGACATCCTCGAACGTCATCCCCGTATCCTCGAACGACATCCCCGTATTCGCCTGTCCTTGCACTATACCGGTCCGCTACTCGATTGGTTTGAAAAAGAAGAGCCGACCTTTCTTGATCGCCTTCGAATGCTTGTCCAACGCGGCCAGGTCGAAATGCTGGGCGGAGGCTTCTACGAACCGATTCTCTCGGTTATTCCCGACCGCGACGCGGTCGGTCAGGTCAAGCGGCTTTCGGAGCGCCTCCGGGATCTGCTGGGCGCGAGCCCCCAGGGTTTATGGCTGGCGGAGCGGGTGTGGGATGCCGGGCTTCCGAAGAAACTCGCGCCCACCGGGCTACGGTATACGATTCTCGACGATACGCATTTCATCCCAGCAGGGTTCGACGCGGATTCCCTGACAGGCTACTACTTGACGGAACGGGAGGGCCACCCCTTAGCCGTTTTTCCCATTAGCAAGGACATGCGCTATTTGATCCCCTTTCGCCTGCCTGAAGAGCTCATCGCATTTTTAGGCCGACTTCGGGAGAGCGGCGACGGGAAGGCGGTGACCTATGCCGATGACGGCGAAAAGTTCGGGATGTGGCCGGGGACCTATCAATGGGTGTTTGAGGAGGGCTATCTAGAGCGGCTCTTCACGGCCCTGGAGCACAATGCCGAGTGGATTCGTCTCAGCACATTCAGCGAATATTTACAGAAATCCCCCCCCACCGGCCGCGTGTACCTGCCGTCGGCGTCGTATGAGGAGATGATGGAGTGGGCCTTGCCGGCGGAGGCCTCGAAAGCGCTGCTCGATCGACGGGCCGAGTTGGAGCGTCAGGGCCGGCTCGCAGCCTTTCGACCGTTCTTGCGCGGAGGGTACTGGGACGGATTTTTCCTGAAGTACAGTGAGTCGAATCACATGCACAAGCGGATGCTGGATGTGAGCGAGCGCATCGCGAAGGCATTCACCGACCAGGAGGTGCCGGAGGCACGTGAATTATTGTGGCGAGCGCAGGGCAATGACGTCTACTGGCATGGGCTGTTCGGCGGTCTCTATCTCGGCAACTTGCGGCATGAGACTTATCGCAACCTCATTGCGGCCGAAGTCCGGCTCGATGGGGCCGCCCATATCCGCGCCCGTAAGAAGGGATGGATTGATCTTCGAGTGTTCGATATGGACTGCGACGGTCATGACGAAGCAGTTATTGCCACCTCGGCGTTGGGTCTCTGTGTGGCACCCGCCTATGGGGGAAGCCTCCTGGAATTGGATTATCGGCCGGCGCAGTTCAATCTCTCGAATGTTCTCACGCGACGGGCCGAGGCATATCACACACGGCTTGCTGAAGCCTCGGGGAAGGCGGACTCAAGTGGCGGCCCGCCCAAGTCCATCCATGACATCGTCAAGGTCAAGGAACAGGGTCTCGATCAAATGTTGATCTATGACCGGCACCGTCGCGCCAGTTTTCTGGACCGGTTCCTGGATCCTCGGACGCCCTCGGAAGCCTTGGACCGGATCGACGACGTGGAGCTGGGTGATGCCGTGAAGGGACGGTATCACCTGGGGGAACCTGGCATAAAAAACAGCCGGATAACACTGCCCCTAACCTTTACCGCAACCGTGCGGCGCGATGATCACGTGATCCCGATTTTGCTGGAGAAGATCTATGGATTGTCTGGAGCAGGAGAGGTGGTGACGGTGGTGTATAAGCTGGAGAATAAAGGAGCCGAACCATGTGCTTTGCGTTTCGGCATCGAGCTGAACCTGACGCTCCTCGCCGGCAATGACCCGCAGCGCTATTATGAATGGCCTGACAGTAAACAAGTCCGGCTGCACGAGCGCGGCGAAGTGCGGCAGGCGGCGTGGTTCGCACTAGTCGATGAGTGGCAGCGGTTCCGGGTAATGCTTCGGCTCGACCGCCCCGGCGATGTGTGGTTTGCGCCGATTGAAACCATCTCCCAATCCGAGGATGGGTTCGAGCGAACCTATCAAGGGTCCGCCATTCTGGCATCGTGCTGCATGGATTTGATGCCGGGTGTGCCTATTGGACTGGAGGCTCGTCTAGAGATCACCGAACTGTAAAGTTCCGCTGAACGCAGTGAAGGGCCTAGATTCTTCCCTTCGCTCAGAATGACAAGCAGGCGCAACGATGACACGATTTCAAACGCCTTGAAAGGAG
>VBON01000254.1:2648-4376 GCA_005877525.1 Nitrospirota bacterium | reverse complement strand
GCACGCTATGGCTTATCTCAGCATATAGACGATATGGCTAATCTGAAACGGTTGGCTCAAGGAAACGTATGACAATCAATGACGCGAAGCAACGGATCCAGAGCGCGATCGACCAGTATGGCGCTCACGCGGCGCCGGCGATTGATCTCGTGATCAACGAGGTTCGAAGCGATCTGGGACGGGAGACTGCGAACGACCTGATCTCGGAGTTTGACCTGGAACTCCTGTACCAGATCTTGCCGACGGAGTTCGAATAGGATGGCTCACCCGCCGGGCTTAAGCGATAGGACAGTCACTTTGCCGAAGGCGGTTAGTGGCTTTTCGAAGTCCTCCTCCTTGCCGACCGCGAGAATGATCAGACGGCTTGGATTCAGATGCTTCTGCGCTACCCGAAGCAGATCTTCCTTGGTGAGCCGCACGACTCCGTCGCGGAATTGCTGTAGAAAATCGGGAGGCAAGCCGTAGTATTCCAATTCCATCAGCCGGCTCACGATTTGGCCGGCGTCTGCAAACGAGAAGACGAACGAATTCAGAAACGCGTCCTTGGCCTGCTGCAGCTCGAGGTCTGAAACCAGCTCTATACGCAGTCGGTCGTACTGTTCCAGCATGCTGTTCAATGCCTGATACGTGGTCGGCGCTTTTGTCAACGCATGGAGGAGAAGCGCGCCGGGGACGAGGTGCCCCGGCCGGATCGTGCTTCCAACGGAATAGGCCAGGCCTTGGCGGTTTCTGACATCGCGGAATAGCCTCGACGTGAACGAGTTCCCTCCGAGAATGTCGTCCAGCAAGGCCAAGGCGAAGTAGTCGGGATCATCTTCACGAACCGACAACTGCCCGATCCGCAGATGCGTCTGCGTCAAACTGCGAGGCACGATGAATACCGATCTACCTGCGTTCGAGATGGCGGGCGTGGGCGGGGGAATTACCGGCAGGCTGACCGATTTGGCGGGCCAGTCTCCAAAGGCTGCCCGGAGCGCGGCCAGCATTTCCAGCTTGTCAAAATCACCGCTGACCGCGAGCATGAGCCCTCCCGGTGTTAGGTACGTATGGTGAAAGGCCACCAGGTCATCCCGGGTGATTCGGGAAACCGTCGCGGTCGTACTCTCTCGGCCAAATGGATGGTCAGGTCCATACAGCAGCTTTCGGAACTCCCGCCCGGTAATACCTGCGGGGTTGTCGTTCCGCCGGCGGATTCCCTCCAGAGCCTGGCGCTCAAAAATTGCGAGACCTTTGGGGAAATCCTTCTTCAGGATGTCGAGCGTCGCGCCTCCGCTTTCGAGACCGATGCCGATCGACACATTTGCCGCGAGGTACTCCAACGTCTCGTCGACCTGATCCGCGCTCATCCGATCTGTGCCCCCGGTCCGCATGACGATACCGGTGAGCTCGGCCAGGCCAATCTTTTCCGGGGGCTCATAAATCGATCCGGTCCGGATCATCGCGGAGATGGTCACGAGCGGCAATTCAACATCGGGCAGGAGATACACGACAATCCCGTTGTCGAGGACGACGCGCTCGGCATTTGGTGTGGGGATCTTCACGGGTTCGAAGGTCATTGACCGTGGATCGCGCGAGTCGACGGCGTTTGCGGCCAATGCACCAGGCGTGGCCAGGAGCGGGATCAATGCGAGAAGAGCGAAAACAGGGTGGAGCACTCGCCGTCTCATGGTTTTACATCTTGAGAAGAGGCTGGCGAAGGTAAGGTTTTTGGTGCGGCTTCAGATGGAG
>VBON01000254.1:2078-2607 GCA_005877525.1 Nitrospirota bacterium | reverse complement strand
ACAAAATAGGTCGTGGCAACCCGTCGGATATCGTCCGGCGTCACCTTGGCGACGCGGTTCCGCTTCCGTACAATCTCCCGCCAGTCTCCTGTGATCGCCTGGTAGTAGGCCAGCCGGGACGCCATGCCACTGTTGGAACGAAGCGATCGGATCTCACCCGCGTCCAACTGGTTTAAGATCTTTTCCAGCTCTCGAGAGCTGACCGGTTCCTTCTTGAGCCGATCCAGCTCTTCATACACCGCCTGCTCCAATTCGGCCGTCGTGTGCGGCGCCCGAGGGATGCCGCTGACGACGAACAGGTTGGGATAGCGCGCTCCCGGGAAGTCGGAAAAGGAGGAAATCCCGGCAGCAAGCTGCCGCTCATCGATAAGCCGGCGATAAAGCCTGGAAGTTCGACCGTCGGACAACAGGGCTTCAATCGCGTCAAAAACGTCGTCATCCGGATGGCCGACCGGGGGCTTGTGAAATCCGATCAGGAGCGCCGGTTCGGCGTCGTATTCGACTTCTACGCGCCGCTCGCCGGCTGAAG
>VBON01000254.1:0-2029 GCA_005877525.1 Nitrospirota bacterium | reverse complement strand
GGAATGCGCCCGAAGGTCTCGTCAATAAGGGCGATTACCTCTTTGGGAACGACGTCCCCGACGACGGCGATAATGGCATTGGCCGGACCGTAATACGTTTGGAAAAAAGCCTGAGTCTCGCCACGCGTCAATGCCTGGAGGTCAGACGGCCATCCGATGACCGGGAGTCCATAGGGATGCGCCATATACGCGGCGCTGGCAAATGCCTCGTAGAGTTTCCCGCTCGGAGAATTGTCGGTGCGCATGCGGCGCTCTTCCAGTACGACCTGCTTTTCTTTATAGAACTCGCGCAGCACGATGTCGTTCATGCGATTGGATTCGATGACTGCCCACAAGGGAAGCCGGTTGGACGGCAAGCTTAAAAAGTAACGGGTGAGATCCTTGCCGGTCGTCGCATTCAGACCCACCCCACCGTTGCGCTGATACAGAGCTGCCAGCTCGCTGGGCACCACGTAACGCTGCGCTTGCTCGTCCACTTGGATTAACTGCGTCTTGAGGCTTGCCAACCGGGCCTTGTCCGCCGCTTCGCCTTTGGCGATCTCGGCTGCAAGGGCTTCCGAAAGGCGATCCATCTCCTCCAGCAGCGGCCGTTCCTTTTCCGCGTCCGTCACGCCGATCGTGCGCGTGCCTTTAAAAGCCATATGCTCGTACAGATGCGCCACCCCGGTGATGCCGCTGTGCTCGTTGGCACTGCCTACCTTATATGTCAGGTTGACGGCGACGATTGGCGCGTGATGCCGTTCCATCACGAGCAACGTCAGGCCATTTTGCAAATGATGTTCGATCACCCGCTCTTCGAGAGAGGCGGCGTGGGCGAGCCCGGAGAAGAGATAAATAAAGAGTAGGAAGCCGAAGAAAACTCTTAGAGTTGCGGAGAGGGGGTTCGTGACCTCTGTGTTCATTTGAACAACCCCATCAGCTCTTCCGGCTTTTCGATGAACCAGTCCGGTTTGCAGGCGGCCATCTTCTCACGGTTGCCCATGCCGTACCCTACCGCGCACACGCGAATGCCGGCGTTATGCCCTCCGGTGATATCGTTGGTGCTGTCGCCGATCAGGACGGCGCGATCCTTGGATACTTTCAGTTCTTCCAGGATTCGGACGAGCATTCTGGGGTCGGGCTTCAAGCCATACCCATCATCGCCGCCCACGATATAGGCAAAATGGTGAGCGCCGAGGCCTTTCAGGATCTTCGTCGTGTACTCCAGAGATTTGTTGGTTGCCACCGCCTTATGTTTTGCGGCGAAATGAGTCAGGACAGTCTCGATACCGGGGTAGAACTTGGTGCAGTCCAGACAATGGGCCAGATAGTAACCACGGAACACGCCGAGCGCCTCGTCGTACCGTTCCTGATTGTCCTCGCCGACGGCGAGACGGAGCAGTCGCTTGATCCCGTCTCCGACGAAACTGAAAATATCTTCCTGGCTGCGCTCCGGAAGCTTCAACTCGGCTAATGTCAGGTTTACCGCTGCGGCGATATCCCACTTGGATTCGATGAGAGTGCCATCAAGATCGAAGATGAGAAGATCAATGGCATGCATTGGGCTGATTATACCAAAGTTCTCCCCTAGCGCGAGGCGCAGACTGTGACCACCACTTCCTCGCCCGCGACGTCTGCGGAGTGCACGATATTCGGCGCCAGGTCGAGCCGGTCCCCCGGGCCAAGTATGATCTCCTCGTTCCCAATGACGACGCGCATCTTGCCGCTCGTGATCCAACGGATCTCGGCCTCCGAGTGCGAATGATCGGGATAAGAGTCACCGGGTATCATGTCGAAGCGGGACGGAAACAGCCCTTCGCGCTCCAGGCGCGCGCGAATCTTATTGATGGTGACCTGGCCTGCGTCGGCCGGCCAGCGGGTTACCGTAAAGGGATCCACGAAGATTTTCTAGGTGATGGTATGGAGTTTCATCAAGTTCGTGCTGCCGCGCGTTCCAACAGGGGCTCCCGTCACGACGACAATCCGATCGCCGATCTCGGCCAGCTTTTCCTCCCGAAGAGAGCGTTCGAGCTCGCGAATCAGCTCGTCC
>VBON01000272.1:2762-3784 GCA_005877525.1 Nitrospirota bacterium | reverse complement strand
CAACATTCACTTAGACTTCATTCAAAGGGAGGGCACCGTGGCTGTAGCACAAGAAGCGGCAAATGAGATTAAGGTGGGCGATACCGCCCCTGATTTTACACTGAAAGACCAGGATCAGAAGGACTGGACGCTCAATAGCTTCCGCGGGAAGAAAAACGTCGTCCTGATCTTCTATCCCTTGGACTGGAGCCCGGTCTGCACCGGCGAAAACAAATGCATCAGCGACGACTTTCCGAAGTTCGAACAGGCGAACGCGGAGGTAGCCGGCATCAGCACGGACAGCTTTTTTTCGCACAAGGCCTGGGCCGATGCGCTCGGCCTGAAGCAGCGGTTGCTGGCCGACTTCAATCGGGACGTGGTCAAGAAGTACGGCCTGTACTTTGAGCCGCTCAATTGCGGCAAACGGGCCACGGTTATCGTCGATAAGAACGGCAAGGTCGCGTACGCGAAAGTACAGGAGATCAAGACGGCGCGCGACGACAAGGAGATTCTGGAGGCGCTCAAGAAATTAAGTTAATCCGCGGGTCCTGTCTCTGAACAGCCCTGAGGCGCTCGGCCTCCGCGAAGCGCAAGCAAGTCGGCCTGCGCGCCCTCAGGGCACCCGTTCGTCACCACCCGCGGGCCAGTTTTGCGGAAATCGCGGTCAGGACCCCTTTCCATGGAAGATCTAATCGGCAATGTGGCCGATGCCACGTTTGATCAGTATTTCAATGCCCCCGCATCGGTGGTCGTCTACGGCATTGCGAACTGCGAAGGCTGCGCGTACATGTACGGGGTGCTCGCCGAGGTCGCCCCGGAATTTCAGAACAAGGTGAGATTCGGCAAAGGCAAGATGCACGTCCCGGGGGCCGCGCGGGAGATCAAAAAGCGGTTCTCGTTTGAGACCTATCCCACGATTCACTTCTACTCGAACGGGCAGCTCGTGGAGAGCCGGGAAGGAAAGATTGATCCGGCGAGCTTTCGCGCGGCTATTCAGAGCATCCTGCTAAAGCATTAGCGGATTAGAGATCGCCTCGGGAGCC
>VBON01000272.1:0-2500 GCA_005877525.1 Nitrospirota bacterium | reverse complement strand
ATCTTACTGAGTCCGACAACGCGCTCGTGGGGAATATAGGCGACGTGGCATTTGCCGTAGAACGGCAAGAGATGGTGTTCGCACAGGCTGAAGAAGTCGATATCCCGGACCACCACCATCTCGTCATATTTGACCGAGAACAGAGCGCCGTTCAGGACCTCGTCCACATTTTCGAGATACCCTTTGGTCAGAAAGCGAAGGGACTGATCAACGCGCTCAGGGGTTCTCAGCAATCCCTCGCGGGACGGATCTTCTCCAAGGGAAACCAGGATCTGCTCCACAAGACTACGCAGTTCGACCGGGGCAGTCCCGGTCAGCGCTTTTTCTTCGTTCATCGGAGACTGCCGGCCTTTTCCCCGCGATACTCGAAATAGTTATCGCGGGTCTCGACCAAACCGATTCGATCCAGTGTTCCCTCTGGAACAGCCTTTTCGAGCAACGCCCAGAGCAGAAGCACGAGATTCTCCCCGGTCGTGACGGTCTCAGCAAAGGCCTTATCATAGTTCAGATGCTGGTGATCGAACCGCTGAATAACCCGCTCGTCGACGACGCGGTCCAGATGATCCAACCCTGTGACCATTCCTGTCTCTGGGTTCACAAGTCCACGGATGGTCACTTCGACGGTGTAATTATGGCCATGACCGTTCGGATTGTTGCACTTCCCGAAGACCTTGCGGTTCTCCTCTTCGGACAGCACAGGGGAGTGAAGCCGATGGGCGGCCGAAAACTGGTAGCGACGGGGGAGTGTGACTTCTGGAGCATCCCCGCGTTGTCGTCCTTCGTAGTCCACGTACAGATCCTCCTCCTCAAAAAGCCTGATCCTGGAAAGCTGAAACCCATCCGCTTTCTCAGCGATCCTGTCCCAAAGCACAACGGAAAGATTTTCAGTAGTCGGGATGCGACTGCGAAAGACGGGCGTGTCAAGATGCAAATCCTTATGATCGAACTCTTCGATGACAGGCTGCAAAACCTGCTTCACGTCATAGAGATTGATCACCATGCCCGTGTCATCATCCACGGCCCCTTCGATCGTGACTTCCAGGAGATAGTTATGTCCGTGACCATGGAGATTATTGCAGCGCCCGAAGACCGTCCGGTTGCGTTCGTCCGACCAGGCCGGGTTGTGGTAGCGATGCGACGCGCTGAATTCCAGTCGTTTGGTGAGGCGGACGGGACCCATATCACTCCGTCTGAGAGTCAAGCCGCGGGCGGGTGACAGGCCCTTTGTTATTACACCCGCCCCCGCCGAAAGACTCTTTTGCCATTACACCCGCCCGGGGCCCCGAGCCATTGACCCATTGCATTTGAGGAGCAACGGGTACCCCGACAGTCTCTTTTCCCGTGGGGACTAGGCGCTAAAGGAGCTGCCGCAGCCGCAGGTGGTTTTGGCCTGAGGATTCTTAATGGCAAATCCGGAACCCTGCACGCTGTCAACGTAATCCACCTCGGCGCCGGACAAGAGCGGAGCGCTCTGGGAATCCAGGATGACTTTGACGCCGCCCTCTTCAATGATCGTGTCCTCATCACCCGTCTTCGTCTCAAACGACATGCCGTACTGGTACCCATGGCACCCGCCGCCCTTCACGTAGACACGCAACCCGATCGCGTCCTTCTCCTCTTCCAACAACTCCCCGATTTTTTGCTGGGCTTTCTCGCTGATCGTCACCATTTGTCTGCTCCTCCCTTTCCTTTTTATCTTAGCTTATCTGAGCTCGTGATTGTACTACTCGTCGTCTCACCCCATTTTTGCAACGGAACCCGCACTACAATATCGCCGTTCACCCGAGCCTGGCAGCCCAAGCGATGAAAGGCCTCAATCAGATTCTCCCGATCCAGTAGGTCCTGCTCGTCGAAATCAATCTCCGACAGATGCTCACCGCCGCATTCCACTTCTACCCGGCAGGTGGTGCAGGAAGCATTGCCGCCGCAGTCGTGAGTCAGCGGGAATCCTAAGAACTCTGCCGCTTCGAGCAATGAGGCGTTTCGGGGTACGTCTCCGCTTCGTCCCTCCGGATGAAGAAACGTCACCCGTGGCATCAGGCGACCCCAACCGCCAAAGGCAGATAGGGACAGCGCTTCTGCGCGATATGCTCTTCGAACTCACGCCGGAAATGCCGCAGGCTGCTTTCGACCAGGACTGAGGCTCCTGTGACGACAGTGCAGTACCCCCGTCCTTTCACAAAACCGGAGAGCTGCAGCAACGTCGCAAGGTCCTTCTCCGTCCCCTTCCCGTCTTCGATTTTTTGAAGCAGATCGGCCAGATTAATGGTTCCCATGCGGCAAGGCGGGCACTGCCCGCAACTTTCCACCTTAAAGAAGTTGCCATACTTGAGGGCAATCGAGACCATGCAGGTCTGATCGTCCACCACGATCACCCCAGCAGATCCCAGACCACTGCCCGCCTTTTTCAAGGTTTCGAAGTCCATCGGCGTATCGAGTTGATCCGCGGTCAGCATTGAGAAGGACGGACCGCCGGGAAAAACCGCTTTGATAGCGCGGC
>VBON01000281.1 GCA_005877525.1 Nitrospirota bacterium | reverse complement strand
CGAGAATTGGGATCACAGTCGAATTGCTAAACGAAGGGGTGGAATCCATGACAAACCAGTTGTTTTCTGAGGGCGCTCTTAGAACCAGAATTTCCATTTTGGACTCGACGCCGCCCCGCAACATACATCTGACCGGCACCGAATGCAACTGTCAGTTGCGCTTGCACCTCTCCGCACTTCCACGGATCGCGTGCGGGGTCAGTTTTCGCTGTGCGGAGGCTGCTAAGGCTCAAACTAGCCCTGTCCCTTGGCGAATTGCTAATTTGTGACACAACGCAGGCGATTCCAGATTTTGTTACGATGATGAAATGGTGCGTCCTGAAGACGCGTTGTTCTAGCAGGTGCAAGTCCTGTCCGGGTAAGCGCCGGAGCGCCCGGTAGCAGACTCCAGCCGGGAGGAGAGATCCGACCGCGCCGAGCGGAGTGTCAAGAGCCCTTGAAAAGAGGGGAGCAAACCGGCGGGCCGCAACGAACAGTGAACGCAATAGCCTCGTCACATCGTCAGCCGAAAGGTGTTTGGGAGGGCCGAGCCGCTCATTTCACGGCTAAGGCAACAGACAGCATCCTGGACCGGAACGGATGCTGGACCTCCCCGGGGTCGCAGGCGGTGGCACGTCGGGACAGAACAGCGCGGAACAGGAGAGACCCTACCTGGCAGCCTGTCAGGCAAAGATCGGGCGTATAAGGCCGGAGGGCTGAAATCGCGCGAAGCCGGGAGGGAGTCCGAGAGGCTCGTAGTACCTGGGAAGGCGCGCAAGACAACGCGCCGGAGGGAAGGGGCCTTACTTTGATCGTGCTTGGGAGGAGGTAAGTGCGAGGGCATGCCGGGAACGGCCAACACCCCCAGTGAAAAAGTACGACAACTCCAACGCAAGCTATACGTGTGTGCAAAGCAGAGTAGGACACGGCGGTTCCATGCGCTGTACGACCGGATCTACAGAAGTGATGTGCTGTGGGATGCACGGAGGCGTGTGCGTAGCAACGGCGGCGCGGCAGGAATTGACGCGGAGACGATCCAGGCCATCGAACAACGAGGCGTGGGAGAGTTTCTGGCCGAGATCGAAGCGGCGCTGCGTGCAGGTCGCTGTCGTCCTTCACCGGTGAAGCGGCGATACATACCGAAAGCAGACGGGAAGCAGCGGCCGTTGGGGATACCTACGGTACGGGATCGAGTGGTGCAGATGGCGGCGAAGCTGGTGATCGAGCCGATCTTCGAGGCGGACTTCCAGCCGTGCAGTTATGGATTCCGGCCGAAGAAGAGCGCGACCCAAGCCCTGGAAGCGATCCGGGAAGCAGGCAACCGGGGATTGAACTTTGTCGTCGATGCCGACATTCAGGGCTACTTCGACAGCATTCAGCGAGAGGACTTGATGGATCTGTTGAAGGAGCGCATCTCGGACCGGAGGGTGTTGAAGCTGATCCGCCAATGGTTGGAAGCCGGAGTGATGGAGGATGGCACGGTAAGAGAGACGCTAGCGGGTACCCCGCAAGGCGGAGTGATCTCGCCGTTGCTGGCCAACATTTACCTGAACAAATTGGATCGGATCTGGGCGGCGCGGTGTGGCCAGCTTGGAGTTCTGGTCCGATATGCCGACGATTTCGTAGCCATGTGCCGAACGGAGTCGCAGGCAAGGGAAGGGCTCCGGCGGATCGGACTGGTGATGAACCGGCTCGGGCTGACGCTGCATCCAGCGAAGACGCGGTTGGTGGACTTGAGACGCGGTAAGGAGAGCTTCGTATTCCTGGGATGCACGATTCGCAAGAGGCGGAGCATCCAGCGAAATCCCCGCTGGCATTTCATGCAGCGGTGGCCGAGCCCGAAGGCGACGAAGAAACTCCGGGACCGTGTGCGAGAGATCACCAGCAAGCGGCAAAGCGGGAAGGATGTGAAGCAGATCATCGCAGAACTGACGCCCGTGCTTCGCGGCTGGGGGAACTATTTCCGGACGGGGAATGCCGATCGGGAGTTCCATAACATGGACTCCTTCGTGGTCACGAGTCTGCGCCGCTGGCAGTTCCGGCGGAGCGGGCAACGAATCACGAAGCGAGCGCCGCTCAGCGGAGATCAGCTTCACGGTATGGGCTTGCCTCAGTTGACGGGCACCGTGCACTACCCGGCGCAAGCCACACTCCGAAGATCATCGGTAAGCCGTGTGCCGGAAAACGGCCCGCACGGTTTGAAAGGGGATTCGATGGAACCGGGTCGGCTCTGCTGACACCGCGCCATCATCTACCAACGCGCGATCTGGTCATTCTTTTCGTTCATCTCATCGCCACGTTCGCCCGGCTCCTGGGTCCCGGCGGCTTGCGTTCCGTGGTGGCGGAGTCGGTTCTCGTCAAGCAACAACTCTTGATCCTCAATCGTTCGCGGCAGCGGTCACCGAATCTACGCACTTCCGATCGCCTCGTCGCCGGTTTGTGTGCTCTCCTCATTCGCCCCGCATCCGTTCAGCCATCGTTCTGAAACCTTCGACTCTTTTGAGCCTCCACCAGGCTCTGAGGAACCGAAAGTATCGCCTGCTCTTCTCATCCCAGCGCAAGGGGAGGCCCGGCCCGAAGGGGCCTGACGAAGAACTCATTGAAGCCGTCGTCCAGATGAAGCAGCGCAATCCTGCCCGGGGCTGTCCGCGAATCGCTCAGCAGCTTGCCTTGGCTTTCGACCTCCCCATCAACAAAGACGTGGTTCGAAGGATTCTCGCCAGTCACTACCGACCGGAACAGGATTCTGGGGGTCCATCTTGGCTAACATTCCTGGGCCACATGAAGGACAGCCTCTGGAGTGTGGATATGTTCCGGTGCGAATCGGCCACGTTGCGGACTCACTGGGTCCTGGTCGTCATG
>VBON01000280.1:763-5966 GCA_005877525.1 Nitrospirota bacterium | reverse complement strand
GAACTTGTCCGCAAGCACCCCCTGGTCCAGAACTACGGCATCGACCCCAAATACCTGGATCTCATCCGGGTGCATCTGATGGTGGAAGCGGGGCATCGCCAGACGGCCTGGCAAACCGTCCTGACCTATGCCACCGGAGCGGCGGACCAGCAACTTATTCTTCAGTCCATGCAAGACGGTTTGAACCATTGGCTCCGGTACCGAGACGGGATTGCCCGATACTGCGGTCTGCGGCGGTAACCGGGAAAATCGGCCGTTTTGGCGGCCGCGGGGCGGGCGGGTGTAATGGTAAGTGAAATGGCCTTTCCCCGACTATCCTCTCGCCATCATATAATGCAGAGCGGTATCAGCAAGGATCGCTCCCCAGGCAATCAGGTTCAAAACCCGTAGTGGCCTCGCATCCAGTCGCAACCAGATCCGAACCAACTGCGCGAGCAAAATTGCCTGTGTAAGAAGTGACGGCAACCGATGGACCGCAGGCGAAATACCACCCCTGCTCTCACTGGCGATAGCAACCACAGCCGTGAAGAGATAGCAGGCCAAGGCCAGTGACTGCATCGCCACATCGAGTCTGGACAACTTTCTCCGAATCGCCCAGACAAGTCCCGCGCTGAGAGCCACAATGACAACTAGGAGCAGCAAAGGGAAAAGAGGCCACCAGATCTTGGGATCTAAAGCCATCGCCATGACCACGTTCTGTGTTCACGGATGCTGGCCCATGCCCTAGCACCCCTGTAGTCCCTGTGATAGCATGTTCCTCCACCATGCTCAGGCTTCAAACCGCTCCCCTTCCCGAAACTATTGAAGAGACGACCGTCACGACCGGAAATCATCTCGGTGGGCGGGTTATTGTCTATAATTGCGACTGCCACAGCTACGACCAAGTCATTGACGTGCGGTTCCGAAAATGACTCCTGTTCGCGCTTTTGAACTGGCCTACCGGATTGACCATGCGGGCTCCGCGGAAGTCTACTCCGGAGAACACAAAGTCTGCGAGCAGGTAGCGGGGATTCTGGCCGAAGGGGGATTGCGGGTCGCTGTTCAATAGCGCCGCAAAACGGTCAGACCTTCTCAAAGCTGATACCGGAACTGTATTCCGAGATCGCGGCATCAAGCGCCTTGGGCCCTAACACGATATTTGCTTCGATTGCCGCTTCAATCTCAGGGTTTTCTATCGTGACGTAGTAGCGGTCCTGGACGTTCGTCCGCCGGACGCTCCCTTCCTTCACGTCACGCGGCATGTAGATTTCCTTCCAAACCTCTTTTTCAACGAGACAGACATCCCGAAAACGCTCGTAGAGCAGTTTCAGTTTCTCAGGATCGCGCTCTTTCATTGAATCTGTCAAAAACAGGAAGGATTAGCCTCGTTGGGCACGCCTGCGCAAGGGAAGAACAGGACTGCTATACCGTGCCGGCTTCACCTCTTTTACCTGTGCCGTCGTATAGATCCTGGCTCCATACAATTCATAAATTTTAGCGACCGCGCCCTTGTCACCCTTGCGGGCTTTTGCAAACAAGCGGCGCCGCTCTTCCAGCTCATCTTCCGCCACCGCCGTGGCTAAGGCCGACTGTCCTTTGCTCTTCTCGCCGGGTTTGTGGAAGCCTGCCTTGACCGCCGGCTTCGCCTTGTCGGGCTCCCGCTGCACCGCGCTAATTCGGCGATGGATCTTCTTGTGGACCGGACCCTTCGCGGTCTTTTTAGTCATTTTCCTCTTCCCTGCCCTTTTATGCAGAATCTTCATGTTGGTGTGGTGATTGTACCACAATCTAGACCGTATATGTAGAAAAACCTACAGGGGAAAGAGCGCGCCTTGGTAGGCCATACGGGAAAGACGGCCGTCTTGGCGGACGCAACGGGAAAAGGGGCGGTCTTGGCCGACCCGGGGTGGGCCGGGTGATGTGTTGGGCGGATGATATAAGGTTGGGTGGAGATAAGTAATGTTTTAGTTCATTCAAATAAATGTAATTTATTGATTCGTAGGTCCTTTTAAGATTCTTCGCTTTACGGATTACGGCTCCTCTGCACTGATTGGTTTTCGCCTGTCTTTTGTCTCCTGCCGCTTCTTTTTTTCAGCCAGGGCCCGCTCCTTGGCCGCCCGGCTGCGGCGGGTCGGTATTCGCCGTGCCGGCACTGTGTTCAAGGCTATCAAGCGCCGCGTCAACCGTTCGAACGCTGTCTGCTTATTTTGATGCTGTGATCGGGAATCGGCTGAGACGACCACGACGCCGGAGGGAATATGTGTCAGCCGAACGGCCGACTCGGTCACATTTCGGTGTTGCCCTCCGGGACCGCTTGCCCGATAAGTCTCCACTCTCACCTCCTTTTCCAGGCGACTACGATCGATGTTGTAAGCCATCTTGCGTGCCTCTTATAATAGGTTTACGCATTTACTTTCACAGGAGAACCATCCATGGAGACATGTCCAAGTCAAACACCAACGGATGTGAAGGACGATCCCAAAGCCAGACGATCCGCAAGCCCGGGAACTGCTACGCCGAGCCTTCGAAAAAACCTCACGATGGCCCCCGGACTTTAAAGGCTTTACCGCGGACCTGACGCTCAATGTCGACGGCAAAGAGGTGAGGGGCACCGTCATCGTGAAGTCTGCTCAGGATGTCGTTGTGTCTCTGGATGATCCCGACCTCCAAAAATGGGCGACGAACACGATCGCGATGATCGCCGTCCACCGCGGCCCCCGAACCTTTGATCAGTCGGACGGCAAGAGTGTCCTAACCCTCGAACCTGAATCCTCTCATCCTCTCGGACAAACGATCCGTATTCACGATATGCTCGCATCCCATTACCGGATCAAAGACGATCGCATTATCCAGATCAACCGGACCATGGGACCCATGAAGTTCACCATCAATGTGGAGGACAGCACCCTCACTCAGGACGGTAAGTACTTGACCACCCGATATACCGTCTTCTATTTCAATCCGCAAGACGGCAAGTTGACCAATGTAGAGAGCTTTTCAGACACGCATGTCCGAATAGGCCACGCCGATCTTCCCGCTTCACGGCGCATCATCTCCGCCGAGAACGGAGGCGTGGCTGTGAGAACATTGACCTTTAGCAACCATCGCTTGTTATGAGGTCTACAGATGGCCTTTGATATTCCTGGCTCGAAAGGCATGGGGGATCTGAAAGGGAAATCTCCCGACGACATGGCCGGTCAGATCCTCCGACCCGGTGCAAAAAACCTCAAGACCGTATACCCAAGAAGTTCGAAGGAGCTTCTCGGCGGCTATGCGCACCTGGCGCGGATGATCGACAAAGCGCGCGCACGCGAAGCCGGCATAAATGGCGACTATATCTACCCCTGCCCGTTGGATAAAGCATTTCTGACGCTGGTCGAGGTCACCGAACAGGATTTTGCCTATGCCGCGAAGACTCGGACGGACGAGTTGATTTTGGAGTGGCTGGCCGTGCATGGCCGGCCGCGTTCCAAAAAACAAATCGAATTATGGAACCAGGAAATGTTGCAGCGAGGGCCAGATGACGATGCGAAATGGGACTACTTCAAGAAGACCCGGGATGCCGTTGACGCCTCCCGTATCGACATCGTGACCTGGATCGACCTACTGGATCTTGAAGAAGGCCGCGACGTCCCCCATCGAGGCGTCACGCCGGAAATTGTTTCATAGGAGGACTGCCATGAGACGTATCGCGATGACCCTGATCGCGCTCCTGTGCTCCATCAGCACCGAAGTTTCGGCCCGTGCGGAGGCCCCCACGCCCATTTCGACCGCGGATATCCAAAAGGCTCTGACTGCGGCGGTCGCCAAGGCTCAGGAAATCGGAGTGCCGATGGGCATTTCAATCGTAGACGCCGGCGGGAATCTTCTCGCGTTTATTAAGATGGATGGCGCCTTTCTCCATACTAATTACACCTCGTTCAGTAAAGCCTACACAGCCGCGTCAATCCACAAACCATCGGGCGCAAGCGGTATCCCCCCGAACGTCAGTGCCGAAATCTCGTCGACGACCGGCGGGAAGTTTACAACGTTGCCCGGTGGTTTCCCCTTGGTCAAGGACGGAAAGGTCATGGGTGGCATCGGCGTCGGCGGTGGGAAGGGGGAACAGGATGAGGCGGTCGCAAAAGCGGCTGTTGATGCGTTAGCCACTAAATAGCCTTTACATCTCATCATCGTCTGCCCAGGGGTCCGCTCGTTCAAGAGCTTTTTGCTGCTCCATCACGTTCTCCAGCAGGACTCGGGTGAACATGGAGATAACCGAGTCTCCGGGAGACGGCGACACTCTGCTGGTTGCGGCCATCTTGTCGAGCCAGGCTTTCTGATCCTCCGAGACCTGCGCGGTGATTTCCACCAGACCCGTTTGCCGCCGCAGTTCCTCGATTCCCTCGTCGAGAAGGTTATCAAGAGTCTGGCGCTGCTCTTCGGAATTCCACAGCATCGTCCTTAAAAAAATGGAGATCACGGAACCTTCCGGAAGCGTGCCACCGGGCGGAACAGCGATCTTGCCCTTCTTGACCATCATCTCCAGCCATGCCTTCTGATCAGGCGTAATGAGAAGAGATATCTCCGCGAGCTTCACGTTTCCGAATATGTCCATAAGAGACCTCTACAAGTGATGGCGAGGGATTACACCATGGGGGTATCCTCATGTCAATCAACTCTCAGTCATTTTCCAGCGACACGATTGGGCGGCTCTTTTCCCGAAAGAACGGCGGCAATATTTTCGATAAGCACCATACCCATTCTCACCCGGGTCTGGAAGGTGGCGGATCCGAGGTGCGGCAACAACACTACATTGGACAGCCGAAGGAGCGCGGGATGCACACCCGGTTCGTCTTCATACACATCCAATCCCGCACCGGCCGGATGCCCGGCGGCTAGGCCTGCCGCGAGCGCGGCCTCATCCACGACCGCCCCCCGCGCGGTGTTGATCAGAAACGACGTGCTGCGCATACGTTTCAGCTCCTTTTCTCCGATCAGATGACGTGTCTGGTCTGTCAAGGGGACATGGAGCGAGACAAAATCGGCGGCGGCAAGCAACTCCAGAAACGGCACCGCCCGGCCGTTGAAACTCTTTTCTTCTTCGGGAAGGAGACGCCGGCGACTCGTGTAGATGACCGGCATTCCAAAGCCGGCCGCACGGCGCGCTACGGCCCGGCCGATCCGGCCCATTCCCACGATTCCCAATGTGCGACCATGCACCTCGGCGCCTAGAAATTGCGTC
>VBON01000280.1:0-758 GCA_005877525.1 Nitrospirota bacterium | reverse complement strand
CAGCGGGCTTCACGAACCAGGCGCTCGCCTTCTGGGATTCGGCGGGCGACCGCGAGCAGAAGCCCCCAGGCCAGATCGGCGGTCGTCTCAGTGAGCACATCGGGAGTATTCGTGACGACGATCCCCCGCGCCGTGGCTGCCGGAACGTCGACATTGTTATAGCCCGTCGCGTAGACCGCGACGACCCGAAGTCGCTGGGCGCGCGATAGTAACTCGTTGTCAACAGTCTCGGCCAATGTCACGGGCAGTGCGTCGGCGTCCGGCACCTGGTTCAAGAGCTCCAGCCGGGTCATCCGACGATCTTCTAAATTGCCGATCAGCGTAAAGCGCCGCACCATTTCTTGCATGACCGGTTCCGGCAGGCGCCTGCTCAGTAAAACGATAGCCATGATGAACCTATTCGCGCGGCTCAGTGCTGTTTCGGGACCGAGGGACGGGTGTCCTTCCCCGGACCACACGTAAATTCGATCCGAGCGACGTTCTTCACGTTTGCGCAGAGGTCCCCGAGGCCTGGTGTGATCAGCCGAAATGGGCCGCCCGCCTCAGGGGGAAAAGGTTGGCCGTCGCGGAGGTAGATAAGGATGCCGGTCTCCGCGGCCTCTTTCAGAGAAAGGCTCGCGGCGAACTTGCCATCGGCGGAATGGAACGTCACGTGGTCGGTCCCAATGGTAGGCGTGGGAATCTTCAACAGGGCCTCGACTCTGATCCCGTGGCCGCGCATGCCGGGCGCGAATGTTTCGACGTTCTCAACCTGCGCC
>VBON01000279.1 GCA_005877525.1 Nitrospirota bacterium | reverse complement strand
GAGACCATTGAATCGTCTTCTCCGCCATGCCTGGTGAAAGGGTCACGCCCTCGGCCCTGGCGACCGCCACTGTTTCATCGACTATCCGCTCGATCACGGTCCGCAGCTCCGGATAGGAGAGCGCTTTTGACACATTGTCATTGATGAGCACGGTTAAGGGATTGAAGACGACGTTCCAGCACATCTTTTCCCACTTTGTCCGGCGGATATTGGGAACGACCTGGCAGCTAATCCCGGCCTGCTCGAAGACGTCTTTGATCTTCTCGCTGGTTAGAGAAGAC
>VBON01000276.1 GCA_005877525.1 Nitrospirota bacterium | reverse complement strand
CCTTTCTGTCGTATTTGAAATAATCCCGGCATGCCTCTTCTCAAAACAGCCGGAATCGTCCTCAAGAGCCGCAAATGGGGTGAGGCGGACCGGATCGTCACTTTTTTTACCCTGAAGTATGGCAAGATCCGAGGCGTCGCTCGCGGGGCGCGACGGATGAAGAGCCGCTTCGGCAGCGCGCTCGAGCCCTTTGTCCACTGCGATCTTGACCTGTATGAGAAGCACGGTGACTCGCTGTATCGGATCTCGCAGGCGGACATCCGGAAATCCTTCTACACGCTGCGCGATTCCCTCGAGACGATTTCGGCGGCCGCGCGGCTCGCTAATCTGGCCGGCGCGATTACCGCTGACGGGGATGCCGTGCCCCGGATCTTCCATGCACTGCTTGAGGGATTTCATGCGGTAGGCGAAAGCAGCGATCCAAGCCATTCAGCCGCCTTGTACGAGGTGGAAATCCTCCGCTTCGCGGGGTATTTGCCTCACCTCGATCGGTGCACGGGTTGCCGGTCGCTTCAAAGCGGAGGCGCCTGGTTCTTTTCTCCGCGATGGGGAGGAACTCTCTGCACCCCGTGCGCGCGTCGAGAGCCGATACCCTGCCCCGTCGTCTCGCCAGCTTGTCTGGCCTTCTTCCGCCAAGCGCTGAAAATGGATCCAGCGCTCTTGCCTCGACTCAAACCAGGCCCTTCCATTCGGCAGGAATTGCGGGAAGTGATCGAGCTCTACGTGGAGTGTGTCGCCGGACGCCGGCTTCCCAGAAGGGACGGGCTCCTTGCCGCAGAGGCGACGGCACGATATCGCTCTTCGCGGGTCTCGGTGGCGCAAGGGTCGAGCCATCGCGTATAGTTAAATTGGACCTCTCTGAGGAACAACGATGGCCACGCACATTGGACCCGGTGGGATGATCGCGCGGTTCACGGGGAAGGTCTTCGTCGCGCTGGGATTCATCATGGGCATCTATGGGTTGACAGAAGCACAGCCTGTCGTGTTGCAGGCAGGCCTCGGATTGCTCGTTGCGGGTGTCCTGGCCTCAGCCTATGGGCTGTATCGTATGCTTCCTAAGTTATGAGCGAGATCCAGCCGAAGGACATGGACTGGATTGAAAACGGGGTCCTCGGCATCGAATGGAGCGACGGCCACAAGGGGATTTACCCCATCCGCTATCTGCGCCAGCATTGCCCCTGCGCCGCCTGCACGGATGAATGGACTGGAGAGCTTCGGATCAAACCCACCGGCATTCCCATGCTGATCGCCGTTCAGGATATCGAAGCGGTGGGTCGGTACGGCCTGCGTATACGATGGAGCGACGGCCACGACACCGGCATCTATTCCTTCGACATCTTGCGGAATAAATTCTGCCGCTGTCCCATCTGTAAGGCCAGAGAAAAGTAATGCGAACCTGTGGTGCTGCAGCATATCTCATGCGAAGATCTCGGCAGTCTTGAGGCGCTCTCTCTGGTGGATCGTTTAATCCAGGAGGATCCCTATGGCCGCTCAATCCGCCGCCTCCAATCATATTGACATCACAGAAACTTTTGTGCGGCTGTATGTGTTTCTTGCGCAATCCCTCGATCGCTGCCTTGACAAGGCGCAGCGAGAGTCGTTTCCTGAAAAGGAGCACAAGGCCTTCCTCGCGGACACGCGAAATCAGTTGATGGAGGTCCTGCGGGTCAATCCAGTCGTCAAGGGGAAGGTTGAGGAGGAATCCCACCGAGTCCTCGCGCTGGTCTCATCCTACCTTAAACCCTCTTCCGACAAGCCCGCCAGTCTTGAGCAGATCAAGGCGGAGCGGACCATTCTGCAGATAAAATTGATGGCCCTGAGCGATCTCCTGGCCGTTTTTCGAGCCCTGTAGCTTCCGGTGACGAGCCGATCGCTCATCGTCTTTGTGGCCGCACTGGTGACGCTCTTGGCCGTTCCTTGCCTGCATGCCTCTACCGCGCAAGAGTTGATTGCAGAGGGCGATCGGCTCCTGCAGGCCGAGGAGAAATTTCCGGCATCGTTCGAGCAGGCCTTGTCTCTGTACCGGCAAGTTATATCCATGCAACCAGCAATGGTGATTCCCTACCTGCGAATCGCCCGGGTCTGCCTGGCATTAGGGGAGGAGGGAAAAGGCAAATCCAAGGGATGGTTCGAACAAGGAGAGCAAGCGGCGGAGAAAGCGGTAAACCTGCAGGAGAGCAGTGCCGACGCCCATTTCCTGCTCGCGGCGAACCGGGGAAATGTAGTGAACCTTTTGCCGTTTTGGAAAGTGTCCCCCACGATTTTGGCGGATCTTGAGAAACATCTCCTGCGCGCATTGGCGTTGGACCCTCGCCATGCCGGCGCCAACCATATGATGGGCATGTTGTTGTATCGGACACCGGGTCCGCTGCGTTTGCTTCTGGTAGGCAAGAGCGACCAGGTAGAGGGCTACCTGCTGCAA
>VBON01000266.1 GCA_005877525.1 Nitrospirota bacterium | reverse complement strand
CGCCCTCGAAAGGATCGGAGGTGGCGGGAGTGAGGGAGCGAATACATTGAAAGGCGAGCGCGTCGTGGCGCTGAGTGGAATCGGCAATCCCGGCACGTTTCAACGCTTGCTCGAAAGCCGTGGCGCGGTGGTGGCTCATCATTGCGTGTTTCCGGACCACCATTCGTATTCGTGGCCGGATGTTCGCCGCGTGGTGAAGATGGCAGACGATCTTCAAGCCGATCGTATCATCACGACCGAGAAGGACGCCGTGAAATTGCGCTGGCTTGAAGGCATTGACCAAGTCGGGATGTGGGCTGTCCGGATCGACGTGGAGTGGCTAGAGGGATGGGAAGAATGGACTCGTCTCATTTTGCACAACTGACGCGTCCCGGGGCGGTCAAGCGGCTGTTGGTCCGAGGCACAAATTGGCTCGGCGATGGTGTGCTGATGGCTCCGGCGCTGAACGCGCTTCGGCAGGGCTTTCCTCACGCGCGCATTGTCTTGCTGGCCAAGCCCTCCGTCGCTGATCTCTTCCACTGTCATCCAGCCGTAGACGAGATCGTGCTGTACCGCAATCCGGGTATTCATGCCGGATTAGGTGGAAAATGGCGATTAGCCCGCTCCTTGATGGCCTATCACTTTGACCTGGCGGTCCTGTTTCAGAACGCCTTTGAGGCCGCGCTCATTGCGGCGCTGGCAGGGATTCCGCAGCGTTACGGCTATCCGACCGATGGGCGATGGTTTCTTCTCACCCATCGCGTAACGCAGCTCCCCGGCCTTCGCGTAAGACATGAGGTTGAATATTATCTCGAACTTCTGCGGCCCATGGGCATCCCCATTACCCCGCGCGCACCGGTGCTGTATACAAATGCCGAAGAGGACCGTGAGGCGGCGGCGAGGCTCGAGTCCTTCGGCGTGTTGCCGGGAAAGCCGATCATCGGGCTGAACCCGGGATCAACCTATGGAACTGCGAAGCGATGGTTGCCGGAACGGTACGCGGAGGTGGTGCAGCGTGTTGCTGCCGAACACAACGCCCATGTGATTATTTTCGGCGGGCGCGGCGAAGAAGCGTTGGGCCGGGCCATCGCCGGCATGCTCACTGCTCCCCATACCGTTCTGTCAGGTCGCACCAGCGTGCGGCAATTAATGGCTCTGATCAAGCGTTGCCGGCTGTTCCTCACGAACGATGCCGGCCCCATGCATATCGCCAATGCCCTGGGGGTCCGCGTCGTCGCGGTCTTCGGGCCGACCAATCCCCAAACCACAGCGCCCTTCGGCACCAGCCATGAACTGGTCCGCCATGCGGTGGACTGTTCGCCGTGCCTGCTGCGGGAATGTCCAATCGATCATCGGTGCATGCGCGGGATCCAGCCCGAGAAGGTGTATGCAGCGGCCGTACGCCAGTTGCGAGAGGCCGGGGTCTCACCCTGTCCCTCCCCCATCGAAGGGGAGAGAACATTTGGCCCCTCGGCCCTGGAGGGGGAAGGCAGGGTGAGCGGGAGTAGTGCCCCGGTCGTGTTCCTGGATCGCGACGGCACGCTGAACTGGGACCCTGGCTATCTGAATGATCCTGCGGCGATGCGGTTGTTATCTGGTGTCGGCCCCGCTGTTGCCCGTTTGAACCAGGTGGGGCTGAAAGCCGTCCTGGTCACAAATCAATCGGGAGTCGGGAGGGGCATCATTTCTCTAGAGGCATTGGGATCGATCCACCAAAGGCTTAGAGAATTGCTCGCTGAATCGGGCGCCTGGCTGGACGGAATTTACGCCTGTCTTCATCGCCCGGATGAAGGCTGCGGCTGCCGAAAGCCGGCGTCGGGATTGGTCGCGCAGGCACGCCGAGAACTTGGCCTGGGCACCGCGCGGTCGTTCGTAATCGGCGATCGCGCCATCGACATAGCCCTGGCGCGCAACATCGGCGGGACCGCTGTCTTCGTCTTGAGCGGCTACCGTCCGGAAGATGAGCAGGCCCATATGGCGGCGCACGGCCTTTCACCGGACTATACTGCAAAGGACTTAAGCGAAGCGGTCGATTGGGTGCTGAAACGTTGTCATGTCCCTGCGTCGCAGGAAAAGTTCTCTCTGCCAAGGAGAGGGAATGCCAACTGATTTTCGCAACATCTTGCTCATTAAGCCCAGCTCCCTCGGGGACATTGTGCATGCGCTGCCGACCGCGGCGGTGTTGCGCCGGAGATTCCCTGCGGCGTCGCTGACGTGGCTCGTGAAGCGGGAATGGGCTGACGTCCTGGAAGGCAGTGCTTACGGTGGATTTATCGCTGGCAGGCTGGCCGGAGGCGGTACAAGCGGTTCGGAGGGGACAGTTTGATCTCGTCGTCGACCTCCAAGGCCTGTTCAGAAGCGCGCTCTTGGGTTGGCTCTCCCGTGCCTCCGTACGAATCGGCTTCGCCAAAGGACGGGAGGCGAGTCACTGGTTCTACACGCGACGTGTTATGGTCCCTGATCCTCTGATACACGCCGTTGAGCGTTATCTACTGATCCCTCGCGCTCTCGGGGCTGCACCACAGACGGGCGCGCTGGAATTTCCGCTGGCGGCAGATCCGGCAGCCGAGCTAAGGCTTAGCCAATTGCTGAACTCAGCAGGGATCTTGCCAGGTACCGCGCTGGTGGCGGTGAATGCGGGGGCGCGATGGCCTACCAAACAATGGTCTCCGGCCGCATTCGCCCAGGTGGCCGATCGGCTGCAAAAGGAAGGGATTCGGGTGGTGGTGATCGGGGGCGCGGCCGAGCACCATCCCGGCACAGCAGTCCTCCGCCATATGGTAACATCGCCGATGGATCTCGTCGGGAAGACCGGCATAAAGGACCTGATCGCCTTGCTGAGACGCGTACGTCTTGTAATCACCAATGATTCAGGTCCTATGCATCTGGCCGCAGCTCTCGGCACGCGAGTTGTGGCCCTTTTTGGTCCCACCGATCCGGGTAGGACCGGACCATACGGCCCTGGCCACATGGTCTTTCACAGCGGGGTTTCCTGTAGCCCCTGTCTCAGCCGTCGCTGCGCGAATCCGAAGGCGCTGGAATGCTTGACATCCATCAGCCCGGAGGAGGTCTTTCGTCAAGCGCTTGCGATGGTGAGAGATTCGAGTCAAACGGGATTGAAGAAAGTGAGCGTGGATCACTGTGGCAATTGAAGAAGATTCAGACCTAAGAGCGGAGAAACTATCCCGGTGGCCTAAATAATCATCAGGCCTTCGGGTCGAGCAAGCTCTGTTTGGAGGGAAGCTATGCCGATTGATAAGGACCTTTTATCTATCCTCGCGTGCCCCAAGTGCAAGGGCGACATCCGTTTGAACGAAAAAGGAGATGGGCTGGTGTGCGGCGCCTGTAAACTTATGTATCCAATCAAGGATGAGATTCCGGTGATGCTGATCGATGAGGCGATTCCTCTCCCGTGAATATTCTGATTGTCAGACCCGACGGGATTGGGGATGAA
>VBON01000018.1 GCA_005877525.1 Nitrospirota bacterium | reverse complement strand
CGCATGCCAGCGAAAAAAATCCGAGAGGAAAATCCTGTGCGGGGGTCGGCAAAGGGGCAGCACTATACGGCTTATGCTCAAGGAGTTGACGGGAGTTGGCCCCGATGGTTTTCCTCATTGAATCGCTACGCTGGAGCTTATCGGTGTTCGAAGGGCAATTGGCTCCGCGTGGCCGGCTATCGCCTCACCGATTGAATCGTAGACGGGGATCACCCGGGGGAGATTCGCGAGCTCGATTACTTGCCGGACATATCCCGTCGGCTTGACCAGGCTGAAATGACCCTTCTTGAGCTTGAAGTTCTGGTCGGTGAGAAGCAACAGTCCGAGCGCGGAGCTGTCCACAAACGTCACCCCTTCCAGATCCAATACCAAGCGACGATGTCCTTCCTGCACGATCTGTCCAATCAAGCGTTTGTAATCGTGCCGGGTGCCGAACTCAAAGCGGCCCTCGATCCTGATGACCACGGCGTCTTGTAAGACCGATCGCTCAATCTGCATCGCAGTCGCCGTCGCGGTCATTTCCGGATTCATCGAACAACTCCAGGCCCTCGATTTACCTTCGTCGAGATCTGATTTGAATTCGAGATCGGATCGGCATTGCGATCCAGTTCGATGGTGACCCGGGAACCCTCCGACCACATACGAGAGCTAAAGGCCTGAATCAGCCACAGGCCTCGACCGGTTCCTGCTTGCAGGTCATCCCGGCTGCCGTTTCGGAGTTCTCCCTTCGCTCCGTCATCCTCCACGACCATTCGGACGCAGCGGCTCTCGATCTCATAAGAAAGGCGGATCTGCGAGGCCCCGCACTTGCGGACACCATGCACTAAGGCATTGACAAGGGCTTCATGAATGCACAACTCGAGTGAAAAGAGAGCGACCCCGTCCAAGCCCGCTCCCTCAAAGGCTTCGACCGCTCTTGCCCGCGCCCTGGCAATGCCGTCCTCGGTGGGGACGACGTCCTCACATCCTCTGAGGTTCGAAATTGACGATGCGGCGGTCATCCCGCACACTCCACGGTCGCGGGTTGCGCGACGGCCAGCGGATAGCGGATAGGATAATCCTGTTCGACCAAGACCTGCCTGGCGAGATGGGTCGTGGGATTCATCACGATGGGCGCCTTCAGATTCGCGGTCGTTCCTTCCGGCGCCGCATTCGGAATGGTCAGGATCACAAAGGCCAGAATGGTCAGGATCACAAAGGCCAGCAGTTCGTCGGTGGACTCCATCGCGAGGGCCGCCAAATCGTCGGGAGACACCGTGATATGATAGTCCTCCACAAGGTCGGTGGCCGGGACCATGGGGAAAGCGAGTTCCGGCTTGTCCACGGCTTGCAGCCACTTGAGGGGCGTGTTCCGACCGTGATCCAGCATCACATAGCGTCGTACTTCGGGAAATCCCAGCACTCCCAGGGAAAAAAATAAGACGTCCTTATCGGGAACTTCGACTGTCCCAAACCGCGTGGTCAATAGTTTCACGATTTACTCCTTCGTTGCCACATCCCCGGACTCAATCTCGCAGGCAGTACGGTGTCTGAGCTAGGGCCTTCGGCCGCGCGCCGGTTTTCGTCGACGATTTTGGCGTAGATTTCATCGCGATAAATCTCTGTTTGTGGCGGCGCCTCGATTCCTAATCGAACCTGGTTCCCCCGAATACCGAGGACCACCACTCGGATGCCGCTTCCGATGGCAATCCCTTCCCCTAACCTCCGTGTCAGGACCAACATGGCGCGCCCTCCCTGGCCGCAATAGGATCACCTTCTGTATCGGTATTTTGGGTAAAGACTTAAGAAAGACGTGGGGCGATTAAGAGCGAATCCTGCTACTTCAGGAAATTCAACAGGGAGGTCTGCAAAACGCGGCTTGCCGAAGCCGAAGCGGCCTGAAGCGCAAGTTGCTGAAATACCAAATCCGATGCCGCCTGGGCAAAATCGGTGTCTTCGACGCTGGACAGAAGGGCCTGCAGGTCCGCCTTAGATTGCGTCAGGCCATCGGTCACTCCTTGGAGCCGGTTCGACCGCGCGCCTACCGTTCCTTGGGCATTCAATACCTGATTGGTCCCATTCGTGACGTCGGCATGAGCCGCCTGGATGCCGTCTACATTGTTGGACAGAAGGGCCCGCGTCAGCGACTGCAACGCCGAGAAGACATCGGTGCCTCCGTTCGAACCGACAAACACCTTGTCTCCGTTGAGCAGCGTCGCCGTGGTGAGATTATTACCGACTTCCACGGCCCCATCCACGGCATCACCGTTGTCCTGATACGTATTGATGATCCGATAAACATCGCCCGTGGCGGGAGCGGAGCCGCCTGAACCGCTTAGAGAAAATTGAATCCCATCGAACGCGATGGACGCACCGGACGTGTACAGGTTGGACGAGATGAGAGTTGGAGTCCCACTGACGGCGAACACATCGCCGTTGCGCACGGCCGTTCCCCCATCCTTGATGCCGATCCGCAGGCCGTCGAAGTCGATCGACCCGTCCGACTGATAGAGAGTATTGCCGGCATCGCTGTTCAATGTCGTAGCGCCGGCGCCGACGGTTTCGGTGACGGTAAGCGGCGTCGACCCGAGTAGCTGCGAGGCGGTGGACCCCGTAGCCCCGAATTTTAAAATCAAACTGTTGGCGTTGAGGGCAGGGTTGTTGATGGTCAGGCGCCGGGCGGTAACCGACCCGTATGACACCGTATACGCGACCGTATTAGCCGAGTTACGGCTGGCATTTAACTTGGACGCAAGTTCGGTGGCAAGTTGCGCGCCCGTATAGCTGCCCGGCGTCAAGGTAATGGTCGTATCCGTGCCGGCTCCGCCGGCGGTATCGTTGACGATCAGCGTGTTGTTCGTCGTCGTGATGTTGAAGATGTTTGTTCCGGCGGTTGTGTCAAAGACATTGGTTTGCTTCGTGACCCCGACCGCCCCGGTCGTGTCCACATCGCTCGTCACGCTGCTGCCGGCGGTGATCCCTGTCTTGTCCGATGCGTTGAAGCCCGCCAGGGCCGTTGCCGTGGAAACCGCATTGCCGAACAGCAGGCTGAGCGTGGCGGCGTTGCCGCTGTCGTTTGTCAGCGAGAACTTACCCGAGGCTTCGTCGAATCCCACCGTATAGGTCTTCCCGCCGCTGACGGCTTCCAGAGCCGATTTGACTTGCGCCGCCAATTGAATGCCGGTGTAGGACCCGGCCGCTAATGTCGCAGTCACTGGACCGCTTCCCGGATCGAAACGAATTCCGTCATTGGCTCCCGTGGTAACCGTGTAGACGTTCTTGAACCGCACCTCGTAATTGTCCAACGTCACCCGGCTCGGATCATTCACCACGCTTTGAGAGACAATGGCTCCGCCGGAATTGGCGGCTGCCCCCACTGCGTTCACGGGACTGTTCACATTATAGAGTTTATAAGCCGAGGCGCTGGTGAACTTGACAAGATAATCATTTGAGGTTAGGGCGCTCGCATTCGTGACTTGTCCCGGCGTTACCACCGCGCCACCGGTGTTGCGGCTTCCAGCCGAGGTCTGCACCGCCAGACTAAAGGGATCCGCGCCGGTGGAAACTGTTCCTCCGGCCAGGCCGATGCTCCCTCGAGCCGAGCCGCTGACGACCGTCACGGTCGACGACGCTCCGTAGGCATTCGACGCAATGACCAGGTGATCAGTCTGAAAATTCGCCTTCACCGATTTGCCGGCCGCCACGAGGGTGGGATCGGCATTGATTCTCGCCTGGATCTCCGCGGCCAGGGTGTCTCCGGAAGCATAGGTACCCGCAGTCAGGGTTACCGTGCCGGAGGAGATCCCGTCCACCTTGACGATTAGCGTATCGTTGGTGGCAGCGGTGATCGTGACCGGCGCCCCGGCGCTCGGTGTCGCGATCGCCGTCCCGGTCACACGTCCGCGCGTGGTCGACCCGGTGAAGATCGAGCGATCGCCGACTTTCTGATTGGCTACTTGCAACAACTGCCCGACCAATCCCTTGAGCTCCTCCGCCGCGGCCGCGCGCTCGCCCGGGCCGTTGGTGCTGCTCGTCATTGCGACCGCCAGCTCCTGGGCTCGCGCCAGTACAGTTCCGGTCGCGGTCTGTAGGGAACTGTCCGCCTGATCCAGTTGGCCTGATGCCGCGGATACCCCGCGCTGCTGCTGATCGATGGTCGCCAGCAATGTGTGATAGTCGACCGCTTTGCCGAATCCAATAGGATCGTCCGAGGGGCTGCTGATGCGTTTGCCACTCGACAGCTGCTGCTGCAATTCAGCCTGTCGTACCTGGGCACGCTGCAGATAGAAGATGATGTTCCCAAAGCTCGTAGAATCAGCAACGCGCATAGAGGATCCTTACTTTATTGCCAGCAATGTCTGCAGCAGCTCATCCGCCGTGTTGATGAGATGCGCAGCAGCTTGATACGACCGCTCAAATTTGATCATGTTCGTGAGTTCTTCATCGGTAGAGACGCCCGACGTCTGGCCGCGGAGGGTTTCCAACTGGTTCTGGACGCTTTCCTGTCCCTTCAGGGCTTGGGCATTGGCTTGGGCGCTCCCGCCGACCGTCGAGGCCAGCGTGCTGTAATACGTGCTCATGGTTCCATGGCCGAGCGTCACGAGCGTATTGGTCTGCAGCGCGACGATCGCGAAGGCATTGGTATTATCGTTCGGAAGTCCGGCCTGCGTCGCGGCGACCGCCACTTTGTTGGAATCGGTCAAGGCAACCGCCAGGTTCTTTGCCGCATCCGTCGTCGGACTGGCCCCGAAAACGTCATCCGCGGCCGGCGTCCCTGAAATCTGCACGCTGATGCCGTCGAAGTTGAATGTCTGCGGAGAGCCATAGGTACCGGAGGCCGCAGTGCTTGTGCCGGCCAGCAACCCGAGGGTGGCGCGTGCGTTGCCGCCTGTGACACCGACGGCCGAGCTGGCCGAGCCGGAATTTGAGATGATCACGAACCGATTGGTGGTGGTGTCATATGTGACGGCGACGCTTTTACCCGCCGCCGTGAGGGTGGCATCAGCATTGATCTGGGTTTGAATCTCGGCGGCCAGGTCGGCGCCGCTTGTGTAAGACTTCCCAGGAGTGGCCGCCCCGGTCAGGGTGATCGCGCCCGATGCGACGCCGTCAACGGTGACGTTCAAGGTGTCGTTGGTACCGGCGATGATGAGAGCGGGCACGGTGCTTGTGGGCGCGGTAATCGCGGTTCCCGTGTAATTGCCTTTGATGGTAGCCCCCGTCGTATTATCGACGATGGAATAGGCAGTCGGTGTGGAAAACCGGATCTCGTAGTCATGCATGGTCAGCAGGCCATTCGCGGTAATCGCACCGCTGCCGATCGTTCCTGTACCGGTGTTTCCGCTCTTGCCTGCCGCCGTGATGGAAAGGGGAGAGAAGAAATTATTCCGCGTGCTGTTGTCCAAACCATAGCCATTGATGTGAACTTTGTTCACCTCATTGACCACGGATGCTCCCAGGGTGTTGATCTGATTCAGGACATTGGGAATAGTCGTATCACGCTGGCTCAGCAATCCATTAAGCGTCCCGTTGCCGATAAAAGAGGAGATATCATGCCCGTTGGAAAAGACATTGACGTAGCCTCCGTTAGAGGCCACCGCCTGGCCGGACAGCGGCAGGCTCGTGTTCCGCTCCACGAGAAGGTTGCCTCGCCCGACGAACACCTGGACTTGCCCGCTCACATCTTCGAAGGTATGGATCTCAATGCGCTTTCCCAATTCGTTCAGCAGCTGACCGCGCTGGTCTCGAAGGTCGTTCGCGGTGAGGCCACCCGCCTCAGCAATGGTAATCTTGCCGTTCAGTTGCCCGATCTGCGAAGCCAGGCTGTTCACCTCGGAAATCGTCTGGTTTACTTGCGCATTAAGATCCCTGCGAAGCTGGGTGAGATCGTTTGCGACCTTGTTGAACTGCTGCGACAGTGTCGACGCCTTGTCCAGCAGCACCGTGCGCTCGGTCTGCCCCTGCGGATTGTTTGCGACATCGCGGAAGGCATTGAAAAACTCGTTCAGGGCTGCATTGATTCCTTGATTTGCGGTGTCCGGGAAAATGCCTTCCACCCGCGCGAACGCGTCCTGTTGCGCTTGCAACCGCCCGGTGTCCTGCTGCGAGACGTTGATCTGGGCCTCGACGAAGTTGTTCACGAGCCGGCGGACTTGGACGATCTCCACGCCAGTGCCAAGGAGTTGGGCACCGACGTTGATGCTTTCCGTTTGCTGAAAGACCGCTTCCTGTCTGGAGAACCCAGGGGTATTTACGTTCGCGAGGTTTTGGCTGACGACCTGCAACGCGCGTTGATTGGCTTGCAGCCCCAGTTTTGCTATGTCAAAGATGGCAAATAGACCAGCCATTGGGAAGTTCCGCTAGCCTTTGAGGGCGAGGAGGCGTCCACTCGCTGAAGATTCTTGGACCGCGCCATTGGGTAGGTATCCCGGGACGCCCGCGAGCATCGAGCGCAGGAGGTTCATGAATTGCGTCACGTAGGCCAGACAGCCATGGATCAGTCGATCGTTCACTCGGTTCTGTTCCCGGACGGCTCCTGTCAGGGCGATAAGCGCCTCCTGAGCCTGCCGAAGTCGGGTGCGATCGGGCTCTCTCAGATGGCTGGCGAGACGCGAGAGACTGCTGGCTTCGGTCTCCGGCAGTCTCATTGCCTGCGCAAGGGCACTCATGCAGGTTGTCACTTCTTGAGCCTGAACCCGGATGCGTTCCAAGACCGCTTCCTTCTGGGCATCCAGTTTCAGGAGCTCCTCTACGGACATGGCTGTCAGGATCCGGTGCTCATGGTTTAGCAGGGCCGCCAGTTCGCGCTGAAGACCGCTGATGACGCCGAGCGCTGCCAAGAGTGTGCCGACAGCCAACGGCTCAGACGAGGTACTCATAACTGCTCCTTACAGGATCGCGTCGAGGATGGTATGAGTGATCAATTTGGTCGCCACCTGTTCGCCGCGCACGTTATACGTTCCGGTGCTGATCGCATCTTGAAGCTTCGTGACCTTTTCCGTTCGGATATCCGGAGCCTGAGCAACGAGCTCATAGGCCCGCTGAAATTCCTTGGCGCGAGTCGAAATTCGCACCTGATCGCTGGCGTCCTCGGTCGGTAGCGCCGCGGGTGCCTGCTTTTTGACGGGGCTCACGTCTTGTAAGCCTGCTAACAGCCCGGCTAGGTCATGAAGCGGGCTCTTGTCAGAAATATTCATCTAGGGTCCCTCCTCTTCAGTACTTTTTATCGGAGGAGCCGGCGGAAAACTTGAGATGCCCGAAAGAGGGGGGTAAAATTGACGCTCAATAGACTTGGCCAGTCCGAAACCGCCCTGTTTGGCCGCCTGATTAGCCACTTCCTGGTCGAGCATCCCCAGATACGTCTCCCCGACCTTTGAGTCGAGCAGCTTCCCCTTGGGGACGGCTTGGCGCATCGTCTTCAGCATGTAGTACAGGAAAAACGACTCGAATTCAGTCGCCGCCTTCTTCATTGCCGCGCGCTCGGCGCTCGTTGGAGGCTGCCGGACCCGTGCGACCTCGGCTGGATTGTTCGCAGGGGACTCGCCGGCACTCATAGTCGAAGGGGCCGAGGTCGCAAGCGCTTGAATGGCCAGAATGTCCATTAGATGACCTCTAGGTCGGCTTGGAGCGCGCCCGCTGCCTTCAGCGCCTGCAGAATCGCGACCATGTCTCGAGGTGTCACTCCGACCGAATTCAAGGCCTTCACCACATCGCTCAGCGTGACGGACTGCTCAAGCAATAGTAGGCGGGCCTCGTCCTCCTTAACTGTAGTTTCGACTTCAGGAGTCACGATGGTCTGCCCCGCCGCGTTCCCGATGAGCGGAGCGCTGGGCTGCGAGACATTCAATTTGGTCTTGACCTGCACGGTTAGATTGCCGTGCGCGACCGCGACGGTCGAGATGCGGACATGGCCTCCCATGACCACCGTGCCGGTGCGCTCGTTTACCACGACCAGCGCCCGCTGATCCACCTGAACGTCCAGCCCTTCGACGGCGGCCAGGTACTGCACCACACGCCCTTGGTAGTCTTTCGGGATCGCCACTTGGATGACGCCGGCGCTCACCGGCAGCGCGGTTTCTTTACCGAATACATGGTCGATGGCTTCTGACAGGCGAAGGGCGGTAGTGAAATCCGGCTGATGCAGCACGACCGAGATCGATTCCCAGGAGGCGAGATCCACGCTTACTTCCCGTTCCACAATCGCCCCGTTTGGTACTCGCCCGACGTTGGTATGGTTCTTCGACGTGGTGTCGCCCGCTTTGCCTCCGAGAAATCCCCCCAACGTAACCGGCCCCTGCGCCACGGCATACACCTGTCCATCCGGCGCCTTCAACGGCGTCATTAGAAGGGTGCCGCCCTGTAAACTCTTGGCGTCTCCGATAGAGGAGACGATGACGTCGATCGAAGTCCCCGGTTTGGCAAACGCCGGCAGCTTGGCCGTCACGATGACGGCGGCCACGTTCTTCGCCGTGATCTGTTTGGGATCAAGGGTGAGGTTCACACCCATCCGGTTCATCATGCTGATCAAGCTTTGGATCGTGAACGGTGCGCCAACGACGCTGTCGCCGGTGGTCCGCAAGCCGCTGACCAACCCATACCCCATTAACTGGTTCTCGCGCACTCCGTCGATGCTGGCCACATCCTTGATGCGGGATCCCTCGGCATGGGTCGTCAGCACCACAACCGGCAAGCCCACCGACAGCACTGACAGAAGCAGAAGGGGACAGGCAACTTTTTTGAAGGTTTTAGGAGCCGTCGCTTGTCTGTTAAGCGAGAGAAAAACGTTGCCCGCCCCCTTCTTAATCCGCTCCGAATGACAATTCATAACTGCTCCTTTAGAAAGGCGAGATAAAATTCATAATGCGCCCAAGCCAGCCCGGGTGCTGCTTGTCGTCTACCACGCCAAAACCGGTATAGGAAATCTTCGCATCCGCAATTGAGGTCGACTGCACGACATTCTTCGAATCGACATCGATCGGACGGATAATGCCGGTCAGTTCCATTGTCTGCCGCTCGCTGTTGACGATCACTTCGCGATGACCGAAGATCTTGAGGTTGCCATTGGGGTAGACCTCCATGACAATGGCAGTCATGCTCGCCGTCAACTGGTCATTGCGGGTCGTTGCGCCATTGCCGGCGTAACTGTCTTTGGTATTCACCTTGATGCTGGCGCTGGGAGACAGGAATGCGAGGGCGCGTGCGGGAAGATCGAAAAAGCTGGTGAACGTGCCGCTAAAGGAGTCATCGAGCGCGCTGTCTTTGGAGGTCTTAGTGGTGGCCGTCTTGGCACCGCTCGCGGTTTCCGTAACCCGGATCGTCACAATATCTCCGACCCGTGAAGCCCGGAGGTCCGAATAGAGACGCGCGAACTCTCCGTTATCGTTCCAGAGCGAGCCCGACGTCGTCTGCGAGATCTGAGGCATGGTTCCGGCCTCTGGGGGCGACGAGGTTTTGGTCACGGTCGGATTCACCCAAGAGCAACCGCTGAAGAATGTTATCAGTGTCACGAAAAGCATCGCTCTGTTCCCGATGGGGGATCTAGGATAGCTGAATAGCTTCATGATTATGGCCCTACCTGGACAGTCTCGCCGTCCACCACCCGCGCCCACAATTCTTTTTTCGAATCCAAATTGGTCACACGAATCCTCGCGCCCGCCGGCCCATCTTCTCTGGCAAGACCGAGCGCCACCACCTTGAGCGGTCCCTGGAGATACTGAATGGTGATCTGCGCGCCTTGCCGGATTGTATACGGATTGCCGAGAGCATCCTCGGTGACGGGAAAATGGGCGGGCACGCTCCGGGTCACACGTTTTCCGACCACCAGATCAACGTCTTCGAGATAGCGCCCTTCCGGCCAGATCAGCCGAATGGCGGTTCTCACAACGTCTGCCTGCTCCATCAACTGGTTGCGACGAAGAAAGCGCGAGGCCACGACCACCTCTTTGACCGCCTCCACTTCCGCATTCACTCGCGCCGAACCAATCAGGAATGTTACTCGGCCCACAGGACTTCCCGCCCCGACATGCCTGATCGCCGTCGCTGGACCAATCTCCACCCTGTCCAACGGTGACATGATGCGAATGGTGACAGCTGCCGGATCGATCTGCAGCCCCTCTGCCACATGCGCTCGCAGCGCAGCGGTCACGACCTCTTCCTGCGAAGTCTTCGCCTTCTCCATGGCAAAGACGGCCACGCTAAAACAGAGGCCGGCGACAACGGCAACGGACAAACTGGCAACAGAGTGGACTTTACGGCTTCGCATTGGCGTTACCTTTTGATCCCATTGGCGGTCTGGAGCATCTCGTCGGCCGTTTGCACGGCCTTCGCATTGAGCTCGTAGTTGCGCTGGCCAATGATCATATTGACCATCTCTTCGGCGATGTTCACATTCGAGCTCTCCACAAATCCCTGGGCGAGAGTGCCGAAACCTGGACTTCCGGGAGCTCCCGTGGTGGGATCTCCAGAGGCCCCCGACGGCAGGAACAGATTGCTGCCCTGAGCATCGAGGCCGCCCGGATTGTCGAAGCGTGCCAACTGCAGTGAGCCGATTTGGCTCGAGGTCGTGGCTCCGGCGGCGAGCGCCGAGACGGTGCCATCGCTGCCGATGCTGAGTTTGATCGTGTTCGCCGGAACCGTGATGTTCGGCAGGATTGGGTCCCCGTCCGAAGTGACGACCGCTCCGGTGCTGTTCTTTTTGAACGCCCCACTGCGCGAATAGGCGATGGTGCCGTCCGGCCGGCTTATTTGAAAGAAGCCGTCGCCTTCGATCGCCATATCCAGTTCATTTTGCGTCTGTTGGAGACTTCCGGAGGTGAAGATCTTTTGGACCGCCACCGCCCGCACACCCGTTCCCAACTGAATACCCGTCGGCAGCGTCGTGGCCGACGAGGCGCTGGCCCCCGGGGTCCGCAAGGTTTGATAAAGCATGTCTTGGAAGTCAGCGCGGCTACGCTTGAATCCGACGGTGTTGGTGTTAGCCAGGTTATGGGCCAGCACATCCATGTTGAGTTGTTGTGCGGCCATACCCGATGCCGCAGTCCACATTGCTCTGATCATCTTCGTCCTCCGGATCTCATTATGGGTGACTCGTGACTGTTCTCATCAAACGGGCCGTGCGATCTCATTCACCGCTTGTTTCGTCGCCTCATCCATTGACTGAATGACCTTCTGCGCCGCTTCGTACTGCCGGCTGATATCCACGAGCCCGACGAACTCTTCGATCGCATTCACATTCGACTCTTCCAAGCTGCCTTGTTGGATACTCGTTGACGGCGCGGGTTCGACCGGCCCCTTGGTGATGTATCGCTCTCCCACTCTGGTGCTGGATCCTAGGTCCTTGAGCTTTACAATTTTTAAGGTATCAATGGTCGCACCATCCACCGTGACTTCTCCCTCTCTGTTAACCAATAACTTGCCGGGTGGAATTTGTATTGGGCCGGATTGACCAAGGACCGGCATCCCGTCCA
>VBON01000265.1 GCA_005877525.1 Nitrospirota bacterium | reverse complement strand
TGGGAAAGACCCCGGAAGAAGTAGTGCGGATCACTGACTTGCAACTTCGGGGAGTCCACAATCTTGAGAATGTCCTGGCGGCGACGGCGGTCGCCGTTCTGGCCGGATGCCCGGTGCATACAATCCAGCGCACGCTGCGGCAGTTCCGCGGACTGGAACACGTCATGGAGGTCGTTCGCGTCCTGCGCGATGTCACCTATATCAACGACTCCAAGGGCACCAACGTGGATGCGACCATTAAGGCCTTGGAGAGCCTTTCGTCGCCCGTCATTCTCATCGCCGGCGGCCGAGAGAAAGGCGAGGAGTATCCGGGTCTCGCGGAAGCCGTGCGCGGCAAGGTCAAACGGGCCATTCTTATCGGGGAAGCGCGCGGTCGCTTCCGCGAGATTTTCAAGGGCGCCGCTTCGGTGAGCGAAGCGGACGGTCTTAGGGACGCTGTCCGGCAAGCGGCAGCTCTTGCGGTTGCCGGCGATACGGTTCTTCTCTCGCCGGTCTGCGCCAGCTTCGATATGTTCCGGGATTACAAAGACCGCGGCGCGCAGTTCAAGGAGCAGGTGCATGAGCTGGCGTGATGCCCAAACCCTTACCCTGTACCGTGCGGATGCCGTTCCCGCATCGCGGCGAGGCGATCGGATGGTCATGGTACTCGCCTGCATCCTGATCGCGGTGGGGATCGGCATGATTTATAGCGGGAGTGCGGTGATGGCGCAGAAACGCTTTGGCGACTCTGCCTATTTTCTCAAACGCCAACTGTTATGGCTTGCCGTCGGGATGGTTTTCCTTCTGGTGTTTGCCCGCACCGATCTGAAGACCCTCAGGTCCTGGGGCGTACCATTCTTGCTGATCGGTCTCGTCGCGTTGGTCGCTGTCTTGCTGCCGATGATCGGTGTGACGGTGAAGGGCGCGCGTCGCTGGCTGAGGTTCGGTGTGTGGACCATTCAGCCGGCGGAACTCGTGAAAATCGCCGTCCTGTTGTACCTCGCGCACTACATGGCTAAAAACGGCGAGCGAATCGAAGATTTCCGTGGGTTTATGCGGCCTTTATTGATGGTCGGCCTCGTCCTGGGGCTGATTGTGGTGGAACCGGATCTGGGAACCGCCGCGCTAATCGGCCTGGTGACCCTCAGCCTCCTGTTCATCGGCGGCGCACGCCTGGGGCATCTCTCGATGATCGGGTTGGCGGCGCTGCCGGCGCTGTATCTGCTGATCTCGGGGGTGAGTTATCGGCGCCAACGCATGCTCAGTTTTTTGGATCCGTGGAGTGATCCCGAAGGCAGCGGATTTCAAGTGATCCAGTCATTTCTGGCGCTGGGAGGCGGAGGCGCGTTTGGAGTCGGACTGGGAGAGGGCCATCAAAAGCTTTTCTTCTTGCCGGAACCGCATACCGATTTCGTCCTGTCAATGCTTGGCGAAGAGCTCGGATTCCTGGGAACCAGCGTCATCATTCTTTTATTGGCGCTGTTCGTGGCCAAGGGTTTCATGATTGCGCTCGCGGCGGAGGATCCCTTCGGACGCTATTTGGCCTTCGGCGTAAGTTTTCTCGTGGCCTTTCACACGCTGATCAATGTCGGCATGATTTCTGGGCTTCTCCCGACGAAAGGGTTGCCGTTGCCGTTCTTGAGTTACGGCGGCTCTTCGCTGGTGGTGAATATGATTGGTACAGGCATGCTCATTTCGGTATCGCGCGATCGGCAGCCAATCTAGGCTGTTGCATGCAGGTAATTATCGCGGCCGGCGGGACTGGCGGGCACCTATATCCGGGCGTGGCGATAGCCCGGGAGTTCGAACGGCAGCTGGAGGCAGTCCAGATCGCTTTCGTGGGGACCAAACGCGGGCTCGAAACAAAAGTGATGCCGAGAGAGGGATACGAGCTGGTCACCATTGAGGCACGGGGTATTATGGGAAAGGGTTTGATCGGAGGGATATGGGGACTCGCGAGCACTCCCGTCGGTCTCGCGCAGTGCCTGGCCCTGTGCCGAGCGCGCCGTCCGGATCTCGTGATCGGCATCGGAGGCTATACCAGTCCGCCGTTGATCGCGGCCGCCTTTCTGTTAGGTATCAAGCGCGCCATCGTGGAGCCCAATGCGTATCCCGGCATGGCGAATCGTGTGCTCTCGCCTCTCGCCCATATTGTGTTCACCTCCTTTGCGGAGGCACTGCCCTTTTTCGAACTCGGGAAAGCGCGTGTTGTAGGGACCCCCATCCGGCGGGCGTTCCTTGGCGAGGTTCCCTTCACAGAGGTCGCACGGCCGGATGCGCACGGCCCGCTGCTCCTGGTACTCGGAGGAAGCCAGGGAGCGCGTTCGATCAATCGCGCAATGACGGGTGCCTTTCCCACGCTGGCCCAGTCTCAAGCGGGCTTGCGACTCATCCACCAAACAGGCGAGCGGGATTGCGAGGAAGTGACGGCGGCCTATCGCGCGGCTCTTCAACAACTTGGCCCTTCGGTTGCGCGCCCGAGGTAGCGCCATTCCTGTTCGACATGCCGCGAGCCATGAAACAGGCCGATCTGATTGTCAGCCGCGCAGGAGCGACCACGGTGGCCGAGATCACGGCCTGTGGAAAACCCGCGATTCTAATTCCCTTTCCGCATGCCATCCATGGCCATCAAGAGCGCAATGCCCGAGTTCTGGAGCAGGCTGGCGCGGCCCAGGTTATTTTGGACCAGAGCTTGAACGGAGAGATGTTGGCGCAAGTGGTCAGCGCCATTCTCGACAATCGCCCGCGTCGGGCCGAGATGGGACGATACAGCCAGTCGCTTGGCCAGCCGGAGGCGGCCGAGCGGATTGTCGACGCTTGCCGCGAATTGGTGGGACACGCCTAGCCGATGTTTAAAAGGATTCAGCAGATCCATTTCGTTGGCATCGGAGGAGCCGGCATGAGCGGGATTGCCGAAGTTCTTCTGACCATTGGCTATAAAGTGACGGGATCGGATCTTCAAGAATCCGAAACGGTGAAACGGATTCGTAGCTTGGGGGGTACCGTCTTTATCGGTCA
>VBON01000264.1 GCA_005877525.1 Nitrospirota bacterium | reverse complement strand
CCATTCGCGTTTCAGCCCTCCGAGTTGGCCAAATTGGTCCTCGTCCTAGTGCTCGCGAAATACTTTGCCGAGGTGCAACGCAGCGGTTGGCTCCAACTGGTCGGAATCCCCGCGCTGATCACCGCGCCGGGGTTACTGCTGATTCTGAAACAGCCGGACCTCGGAACCGCCATGAGCTTCACTTTCATTTATCTCTCGATGGTGTTGATCGGCGGTCTGCACGCCCGGACGCTCGGAATGGGCTTGCTGTTCACTTCTATGCTGTTTCCATTTATTTGGGAACTCTTCTGGACGTCCCTGCATGATTATCAGCGCGAGCGGATCATGACATTCTGGGATCCGGCCATCGACCCTGCCGGGAAGGGGTATCATGCCTTGCAATCGCAGATCGCCATCGGCTCGGGCGGCGTCTGGGGAAAAGGTCTGGATGAAGCCACCCAGAGCCGCCTCAAGTTTCTTCCGGAAGGTCATACGGATTTCATTTTCGCCGTGTTTGCCGAACACTGGGGATTTGTCGGCGTGCTCGTACTTTTTGTCCTGTTCGCCGTGTTGATTTTCTTGATCGCCGAAATCGCGTTCAAGGCGAAGGACGAGTTGGGACTGCTGCTGTCGGCCGGAATTCTTGCGATGCTGGGCTTCTGCCTGGTCGTGAATATCGGCATGACGATGGGCGTCTTCCCGATCGTCGGGATTCCGCTTCCGTTGATGAGTTATGGCGGGACGACGACCGTAACGACCATGTCGGCCCTGGGTCTATTATTGAATGTGAAACGACGACGACTGACGTTGTTCTATTGACCGCCCCACCCGTCCCTCGCTCAGGGCCACCCTTGCTCCTCTGATGCAACGGGTCACTGGCGAGGGTTGGGAGGATGGAGTTAAACCTTTTACGAGCAACCGGGTCTAACGAGCGAGGATCGTGGTAAAAAGACTCTCTCGAAATTCCCGATTTGCCAAGGAGTGGGCATGGCCTCGGAGATCATCATTAATGTCGCGCCGGAAGAAACCCGGGTCGCGGTGCTCGACCGCAAAATCCTCACCGACCTCTATATCGACCGGGTCAAGCAACGCGACTTCGTCGGTAACGTGTACAAGGGCAAAATCGTAAAGGTCCTTCCGGGACTGCAAGCGGCCTTTGTCGATATCGGACAGGAGAAGGCCGCCTTCATGCATGTCTCAGAGCTTGTCGGCGAGGCCGGTAAACTGGACTTTGATGACCCGTTCGTCGAGGTGGAAGACAAAGCCCCTGAAGTCCCCAAGGCCAAGCGGAGCAGCTCCAAACCCATCGAAGAACTGGTGGAGGAAGGCGAGGAGCTGATGGTCCAGGTGACCAAGGGTCCGATCGGCACGAAGGGTTCTCGGGTGACGGCATACATCTCATTGCCGGGGCGGTACCTGGTTTTCATGCCCAACGTCGATCATATCGGGATTTCCCGGCGCATCGAGAAGGACGAGGAGCGCGCGAGGCTCAAACAATTGATGCAAAAGCTGCGCAAGCCGGGACAAGGCTACATCGTGCGCACTGTGAGCGAAGGCGTTTCGGATGAGGAGCTGCGCTCCGATGTGGAGTTTCTTCAAGCGTCGTGGGAAGAAATTCTTGATAAGAAAAAGCGGCTGAAGGCTCCCGCGCTTTTGCACAGCGACCTGGATCTGGTCTTTCGCACGGTCCGCGACCACTTCACAAGGGATGTCCAACATCTGTGGATCGACTCCAAAGCCGATTATGAGGCTATCCGGGAATTCGTCGGACGCTATCTTCCAGAGCTTTTGAGCCGCATCCATCTCTATACCAAGGAAGAGCCGATCTTCGATCACTTCGATCTTGAAACTGAGATTTCGAAAGCCATGGCCCGCAAAGTCTGGCTGAAATCCGGCGGTCATATCGTAATCGACCACACCGAAGCCATGACGGTTATCGACGTGAACACCGGCCGCTTCGTGGGAAAACGAGACCTGGAAGACACCATCGTGCGAACGAATCTTGAAGCGGTCAAGGAAACTGCCTACCAGCTCAAATTGCGAAGCATCGGTGGGATCATCATCATTGATTTCATCGACATGGAACGCGAGCGGAATCGTGACAAGGTGTTCCAGGCATTGAACGAAGCTTTGACGCACGACAAAGCCCGCACGCGAATCCTCCGGGTCTCCGACCTCGGCCTGGTGGAAATGTCCCGCGAGCGCGTTCGGGAGGATCTCTACCGGGCGCTCTCCGAACCCTGCCATTACTGCGATGGACGTGGCTATACCAAAGACCCCATCACTGTCTGTTACGAGCTGTTTCGCGATATCCGACGCGTAGGGCCTACGGACGGTGAAACCATGCTGATGGTGGGCGCCCATCCGAGCGTGGCGTCGCTGCTGACAGATGAGGAATCGAATACAGTGGCCGAAATCGAGCGCGAGTGCCGCGTCAAGATGGTCATTAAATCTGATCCTACGCTGCATATCGAGCAATACGATATTGTCATGCTTTAAAGAGATATGTTGTAACGGGAGCTAGAGGATCGGCCCTAGCCTTTCCCTTGGCTTCCTCTGGTAGCCTCTTGACGGAACACCGGGCCCTTGGCTATCGTGAGGAGTAGCCGCCCAGGATCTTCGCATTCCGGTTCAGAGCAGGTCGATGACGAAACCGAGCGGGTTCAGCGCTCAGGAAGGGCATCACGTCGCTTAAAATACCGGGAAGGGGCGCGTCTATCTGGAACGCCGCTTGGCCGAGACCTCGCGGCTACGGAAGCGCGCCAGGGGAAAAGGGTCGGT